>SLSB01000439.1 GCA_007130675.1 Candidatus Hydrogenedentota bacterium
CCGCCGTATCACCTCGAGAGCCCAAGAAACGACGGTACGCAGCGAATCGAATCCAGAACAGGCGCTCCGGTGGCGCGCAGACGATCTGCCGACTGATGCCCCTGGGCAACCAAAACACACCGAATCCCGAGTTCCCCGGCCACTTCGTAGTCGTGGAGAGTATCGCCGATCAGAAGCACGGCATCACGCGCGGGCTTGATCTCGGCCAGCCACTGCCGCCCGAGCTCGACTTTGCTTTCAGCATAATGATCGCCCAACCCCCGCACCGTCTCGAAATAACCCGAAAGCCCAAAATGCTCGACGGCCTCCAGCAGCATGTCATGCTGATGCGCGGAGACCAGGCATTGTCGCACCCCCGCAGTGCGCAACCGCTCGAGAGTATCGCGCGCGCCATCATACAAGGCCGTCGCCGTGTACACATTGTCGGCGTATAGTTGCACCCACTCACGCGCGGCCTTTTCAAAGGCTTCCGGCGACGGATCAAAGCCCAGCGCCTTGTAATAATCGACAACTGGAAAGGTAAACGCCGCGCGGTAAGCGGCCCGGTCCACCAAAGGAATGCCGCGGGGTTTGCTGAGTTCATGCAGGGCGGTCAGGCACAAATCCAAGTCGTCAAGCAGCGTCCCGTTCCAATCCCATACAATATGCCGTATTCGAGCATCCATACGCTGTGTCAATCTCATTCTCGCTCAGGGCGTGGCGCGATTTCAGCGCCCTCGGACCGTGAGACCACGATGGCGCCGACACTGTCACCCGTAATGTTGACAAGTGTGCGGCACATGTCGAGGAACCGGTCCAAACCAATAACGATGCCGATATATTGGGCGTCGATGCCCGCCTGTCTCAGCACCAATGGCATTAACGCAATGCTGCCGCCCGGTATGCCCGCGGTCCCGATCGATACCATGATGGCGCTCATGAATACGCCGAATTGCTCGGCCATCGACAGATCTTTGTTGAGCACCTGCGCAATGAAAAGCACCGCCACGGCCTGGTACAGCGCAGTCCCGTCCATGTTGACCGTGGCCCCTATCGGCAGCATGAAGTTGGTGACATTCTCGTCGGCCCCGATACGCCGCGACGTGCACTCGATCGTAACGGGCAGGGTCGCCGCACTCGAAGACGTGCTGAACGAGAGCTCGAGTGCCGGCGCTATCCCCTTGAGAAAACGCAATGGCGACACGCGCGCCAACACGAACACCACAACAACAACCAGAAACGCGAAGTGAAGGCCGAGACCCGCAACCACGGTGACGCAGTACCATGCAAGCGACGAGACATACTCGATACCAAGTTCGGCAATGGCTTTGCTCATCAGGGCAAAAACGCCGATCGGCGCAAGAAGCATGATCCACAACACAAGCTGGATCAACGCTTTGTCGAGCACCTTGAAGACCTCGATGGCGGGCTTGGCGCGCCCACCAAGAGACGCCAGCGCTCCCCCGAGCAGAATGGCAAGAAAAATCACGGCCAACGGGTTTTGACCTGCCATGATGGGATTATTGATCACGGTAGGAAGCGCGTCTTCCTGGATGACCCGGCCAATCGAAGGCTGTTCCTGCTCGGCCTCGGCCGCCTGGGCTGCGGCCGAATGCGATAGCTGCAAGTCCGTCCGGCCCGCACCGGGCCGGATAACGTTGACGCACATCAAACCGATCATGACGGCGACGCCCGTCGTACACATATAGTAGCCAATGGCCTTGAAGCCTACCGAGCCAAGCCGGCGCGGGTCCCCGATGCCCGACACTCCGCAGATGATCGACACAAAAATCAGCGGAATAATCACCAGTTGAAGCAGCAGGATGAACATGGTCCCGAAGATATTCACGTAATCAATGGCAAACGCCTCAAGCCCCGCAAGTTTGAACCCCCACCCAGCCAGAACCCCCGAGATCATCGCCACGAATATCTGCATGGGAAGCTTCAGCCAGCGCGGAAGCACCAGAAAGAAAACGACCAGCGCGGCAGCGATGATGGCGCCGCGAGACACGGCCTGCCCCCAGTCTATCGGCATGTCGTGGCGAGTCGCCGAAGCAACCCCCAGAAGCCCGCTCAAGAGAACGATGCCCCCCAGAGCGTATCCTATACGTTTCATGCACAATCCCCCTCTTGGCGCCTCACACAGGCCATGCACGCGTGAAACAAAGACCGGAAGCGCCCGCTGGCGTCATCGGGAAAACTCTGTTTCCGCCGGTTTAGTCAGCGCCAACGAACCCGCCTCGTCCAAAAACAGGGGACTGCGCCAGCACAAATCCAATCACAACGGTTCTCGGGCTATCGGTAGCGGTCCAAAATGCCTTCCCGCCATCGCGCAAGTTCGCGCTCACTCATATCGTCACGGGTGCGCACGGCGACTTCCGCCTGATGTTCGGCGCGGCGGACCGGGTCGGTAAACCACGACCCGAATAGCATCACGATCGCAAGAATGCCCAGCCCCGTGCTCGCAAGGCATTTTTCCCGGTCTCCCCAGAACTTCGCGTAGGTCAACCCGATAAAGGCCCACGCAAACGCAAGCAGAGGGAGAAACACCACAATATACGCCATCGGAAAATACGAGCCATCGCCCAGCTTAATGCCCCGGAACGAAGGAAACAGCATGATCAGCGTGGCGCCGATGACTCCGAACACGGACAACAGCATGCTGAATTGCCACGGCTGCCATTTCTCATAACCGCTTCGAGTGAGCACGGCGTCTTCGTCAAGTGCTTCGTCTTCATCAAGCTCACCCGGCGGAAGCGGTTCATGCTCGAGAGCCTCGAGGCTCGTATCTCCCATCGAACGTGCCGCCGCGCCCTTCTCCTCGTGATGATGCCGGTGCTTGCGTTTTCCGGACTTCTTCTCGGCCTTGCTGGCGCGCCGTTCATCCTGGCATGTGGGACACAGTTTCACGCCCTTGCGGGTTTCATAAATGTGCCCGCTGCCCACGAACATGCCGCACTGATCGCAATGGACGCCACATTCTTCGCAAAGCAATTCATGCGACACACCGCAATAACCCACGGCGCTCCGGAATTGACAGCCCGAACACTCCATCGTTCGTTCCTTTCCAACCTTGCTATCCATTTTCAGTCTAGCACGACCCCGCCGGATTGTCCAAGCGCTAACAAACAGCCCGAAACCACAGTTGCGCGCCGCGCCGCCGCCGCTTATGATACACCTCAACACCGTACAGGGGGAGGGATCATCACATGAGCGACCATGACCAGAATACGGGCCGCATCCCGACACTGCATGTCGTGGCGGATACCATTCCGCAAGCCCACTACCGCGCGATGAAGGCCGTATGGGAACAGGGGCTGCCTATCCGGACCGAGTATGACCGAAGAGACGCCGGTGGCGCGTATATCGACCCGCCAAGCCGCGACGCGCGCATCCTTATCGAAGTAACGGACCCGTTCGCGCAACCGCGGTTCCCGCCGCTGTCGTTCTGCGAGATCGGGGCGTATATCGCCGAAATCATGGGCATCAAAGATCACTTGGTCGTGCCCATGGAGCAGTTGAAAGAGGCCCTCTCCGGCGAGCTGTCGGCCAAAGAATGGCCCTACACCTACCACCAGCGCCTGTTCGCGCATCCGGACGTTAATGGAGACACGGTCGACCAGATGGCCATCGCCATCGACCGTATTGCCCAAACACCCCATTCGCGGCGGGCCGTGGCGACTACCTCGGTGCCCAACATCGACCCCTATCTGAAAGAAGATGTGCCGTGCCTGCGCGAAGTGCAATTGCGCTGCCCGGAAGACGCCGAGGGGAATCTGGTGCTCAATATGAACACCATGTGGCGCTCGCGCGACTTGTACAAGGCCTGGCCGGACAACGTCATCGGCATCACCTTTCTGCAAAGCGTCCTGGCGCGGCAGCTCGCGGAAAAGACCGGGCGCACGGTCCGCGTGGGCAGCTATGCCGATTACAGCTCGGCCATGCACATCTACGGCCAGGATTTCGGCGCGGTAGGCGGCGATGCGGACCGCGGACTGCAAAGCTTCTTCGATACATTCGACGAAGACTCGTTCGTCGCGCGGTCACTCTCGAGCGAACAGGCCGCCGAAATGCTCGTCCTGCCCCAATTGCGTGAACTCGTCTCAGAGCGGCTTGCCGAACAGTGGCGCTTTCCCGAGGAGGCCATCGCGCTGGGCAAACACATCATCGCGGACATCGAATCCGGCACGCTCATGGCGTGAACTCTACCGCCCGGGTCGCGGAGTCGGACAGGAGGCCCTTCTCCCAAATTGTGGGAGCATTCGTCGGTGCCAACAGCAAGCCTCGGTTCTCACCACAGAATGGTGAAAGCGTGGTAGCGTCCGGCCTTGTGCCGGACGTCCGGTCCGCCAGACGCAACATTTCCGCGCAGAGTTACGCCCCGCGTGTCACGCTTGGGCCGCTTGTGTCAAAACTTCGTGCCCTTTTTCACCTCGGACACGACCTTCATCACGTTCAGTGCTTCATCGAGGGTGATCGGGAACCGCTTCTTCTCGCGGATGGCTTTGTACAGCTCGTCCCAGATGTCGTAAGACTTCTTCGGCTTGACCTTGAGGGTCTTCTCGACCCACGGCAGTTTCTCCGGTGTGCCGAAGGACTGATCGGGCGTGCCGGCTTTGGCACGGCGGGGCGCAAGCTTCTTCTTCGGATCGAGATAGCGCAATTGAATCTCGTCTCCCCTGAGCACAAGCCCGCCCTTGGTGCCCCACACCACATATTCGGGCAACGGGACGGCCGCGCCGCCGCTGATCTCGAGATCAACCGTGCGGCCGTTCTTGCCGCGCACAATGACCTTGACATGGTCCTCGGCATCGCCCGCCGCCGCCACGCACTTGAGATCCCCCCAGACCGAAGCCAGCGGCGATTCGAGAAACTGCAACGCATGATCGATGATATGCGGTCCCCAATTGAGCAGCTGCCCCCCGCCGCATTTCTTGAGGGTCTGCCAGTCATCGCGGCGGCTGTAACTCACTCGCGCCAGCTTAATCTGGTACACCTCGCCCAGAATGCCCGAGGCGATGATCTCGCGCACGTGCAGAAAACCCGGCTCGAAACGCCGGTTGTGGCGGATAAACAGTTTCCCCTTGGCTTTTGCGGCAGCGGGTTTGAGCTTCTTCGCTTCGGCATACGAAAGCGCGATGGGTTTTTCGAGAAACACGTATTTCCCCGCCTTGAGCGCCGCAAGCGTGTGCGGAACATGGTCCGGCGAGCGCGTCGCGATACTTACCAGCTCGATATTGGGATCCTTGAGCATGGCATCATAGTCGCGGTATACCGGGCAGCCGAATCTCGCGGCAAACCGGTCGCGCCGCTCCTTGACCACATCGCACCCGGCGGCCATGGCAAACATCTTCTCCTTGCCCTCAAGTTCCGTTGGATGCATGCCCCACCCGGCGCGGCCCAGCCCGGCAACAGCAATTCGAATCGGTGTGTGTTTGGGCATTGAACGGTCCCCCTTGCAGAATACTCGTTATGGCGTTGGAAGAACGCCCCGTACGATACGCGCTACGCAAATAACCAGCCACAGCATACCAAACGTGACCAGCCGCCAGCAGAATTGTGACATTTCCAAAAGTCCGACCGCAATGTTGTCAGACAAAACAGTCGCTCGACCGGAGTTCAGGGCAATCGACAGGGCAACCGCACTTCATCCGTCTGGCGTTCAATCGTACGCATTGTCGGGGTTGCAATTCTGCCTCCCGGCGCTCGAGGCAGAATCAGAAGAGGCGCAGTCAGGCAGTCTTGCACATCTCCAATCGCCCGCCCCTCAAGACCGGCGGCCGACGGGCGAATGGGGAAGCGGGCCAGGCGCCGCGGGGGGAAACGGCGCCTGGCCGCGTGCCTTAGCTCGTCGAGGGGAAACGAGCGTCAGGGGGTGTGGGTGAAACGCTATCAGGTCTCAACTGTTCTGATTACGATAAATGATCCATGCCGCGCGTGGCGATCTCCTCCTGCAGATGTTTGCGCAGCGTATCCAGCACCGTGGCCCGCCCGCCCGCGGCGGCCGCATTGCACCTGCGCCAAGCCGTCTTAAAACGCGCCCATTCATCGCACGCTATCAGAAGCACCGGATCATTCGGCGCCAAGTCGGGCACATACAGGCTCAATTCAAGTACACTCATGTCCGAGAGTGAATCATCCATCACGATATAATCATAGGTATGTTTATGCATCAAGTTAATCGCAGTCTGGCCGCGTGAGGCGGTATGCACGTCCGCGCCGTTTGCGAGCAACACCCCCGCACACCCCGCCTGCCAGTTTGGCTCGCCACTGGCCAACAACGCCATCGGAATCCGTGTGTTTGTATAACTCATCACACGTACCACTGAGCAAGAAACATGCCGAAGAAATGGGCTGCAAACAGCTACGGGAATCGTATCGACTCGCCCCCGGGCATTTCAATTGGAAACAGTTCGTGTAGAACTTACACGGGAAAAAAGAAGACAGCTGACCACAAGCGCCACGCGATGAGAGCAGATCAGTCTCTTTTCGCAGAATGCCCCTGCCCCCACTTGCCGAGGCGGTCGTACAGCGTCTTCCTGCTTACGCCCAGCATTTTTGCCGCGCGCGTCTTGTTGTTCCCGCAAAAATCGAGAGTCCGAAGCACATAGGTCCGCTGGGCCTCTTCCAGAGAAGCTCCCAGAGGCATGAACACCCCTTCTTTCACTGTGACTGCTTGTGTCTCGGAGCCATCCGAGCCGAACTCGAAAACGGACGCTTCTTTCGGCGAGGCGCTTGCCTGAGCATCCCGCACGCGCGCGGGCAAATACTCCAGTGTGATGTCGCCTTTTTCGGCCATAATGCATGCCTGTGCAAGCGTATTCTTTAATTCACGGACGTTGCCGGTCCAGGGGTAGCATTGAAGGGACTCGAGCACCCCCGGTCCGAAGCCTGTGATGTGCAGGTCGAACTCGGCGTTGATGTCGGCGAGAAACACATCGATCAGCGTCCGAATATCCTCGCTGCGTTCACGAAGGGCGGGTAAGGGAATATATAACACACTGAACCGGTGGAAAAGATCCGCCCGGAACTCGCCTGCGTCCACCGCGTCGCGCAAATCGGTGTTTGTCGCGGCAATAATGCGCACATCCGAGTGCTCATCGGTGTGCGCCCCGACAGGCCGGAACGCGCCGGTCTCGAGAACACGCAAAAGCGCGACTTGCACGGCCTCGTCCATAGTGTTGATCTCATCGAGAAACAGTGTTCCGCCATCGGCCTCGAGAAACCGGCCGGCTTTGTGCTCGGTCGCCCCGGTAAACGCCCCTTTCACGTGGCCGAAAAGCTCACTGACCATCAATTCCTTCGAGATCACGCCCGTGTTAAGCGCTACGAAAGGTTTTCCCGCACGGCGGCTGCGCTGATGGATCTCCCGCGCCAGCATATCCTTGCCCGTGCCGGTTTCCCCCGAGATCAGCGTCGGCAGATCTATCTTCGCGGCCTTTTCCGCCAAGCCGAATACTGCGCGCATTACGCCACTGGATCCAACCAGTGTTCCAAATCTATAGGGAACCCGCGCAGTGGTCATGACATGTCCTTCCGAAAGCTCTGCAGCACCGCTGTTTACTGTAACACTACCAGCGCTTCCCGTCAAACCCCCGGAGCTGGCCGTTTGGCATGAACATTGCTCACATTCAACCAGGCGCTGCCGCCCAAAAGGAGGATAACCATGTTTCGTAGTCTCAGCGATTTGTTCGGGTATGGCATAAACGCCGTCGACGGGCCCGCGGGCTCGGTATACGATTTCTATTTTGACGACACCCTCTGGGGCGTCCGGTATGTGGTGGCCGATACAGGAGTGATTCTGCCCGGCCGAAAAGTGCTCCTGGCGCCCCAAGCCATCACCGAAGCCGATTGGGCCGCGCGCCTGCTGTCCGTGCCGCTTACACAAAAGGAAATTCGTGAGGGGCCTTCGAGAGAAGAAGACAAACCGGTCTCGCGTCAAGAAGAAGAAGAGCTGCACGAATACTACCAATGGGCCCCTTATTGGGCGCCAGGCGTGCCCTTTGGGGCCGCACCCATTCCCCCGCCTGGCCCGCAGCCCGAAGGTTTCGAAAAGGCGCCCAAAGGCGACCCCCATCTCAGGAGCCTGCGAGAGGTCTTGGGGTACGCACTCGTGGCAACCGATGGACAAATCGGGCACATCGAGGATTTCGTCGCCGATGACGAGACGTGGGGTATCCGGTTGGCAGTGATCGATACGCGCAACTGGTTGCCCGGAAAGAAAGTCGCGTTTTCGCCCCACTGGATTGACCGTATCGATTGGGGCGGGAAAATGGCCAAGACACGGCTCAATACAGACCAAATCCGCAATGCGCCCGAATTCGACCCCGCCGAACCGGTCAACGAAGAACTCGAAGTGCGGCTCTATGACTACTACGGCAGACCGCACTGATCAGGGCATTTCACCGCTTTCAACTGGCGGCGTCCTTGTCTTGAGCACACCCTTTTGCATGAATGGATTGCGATTCTCAGATGCCGCGGGCTGCTGCAAAATGCGAGTTAATGCTCTTCCGAAGCGTCGGCGGGACAAAAGCGGCCCTGCGGGACGGCCTCGACTTCACAAGGGGGGCACCCCGGCAGTGCAACGCGCAGCCGCGGCGCGGTGGCGCGCCAATCGGCATCCCAGGCAACAACCGGGCGGCCGTTTTCCGACCTCACCGAGACGGTGATCGGGCCATAGGCGGTCAACGTAGGCCCCATGCGCGAGGATTGGCCATGCCACGCCGGCGGGATGCCAGACGCGAGCACCAACACCCCCTCTTCTTCGCGCACAAACATATTGCGCATCATCATCACCCATTCGGCCGCGGCCCAGAGATGTTGGCCATCTCCCATACACCCCCCTTTCGTGCGCGGGTGAATAGCCTCGGGCCACTGACCGGTCGGAGAGGCGAGATCCGCCACGCTGGTTACGAGGTCGGCAAACCTGTGGTCCCCGGCCCGCAGTAGTGCCTGAGCAAGCATGAGCGTCAAATAGGCGTTCAACCCGGAATGAATCATGTCTTGAAAAAACGCCCCCTGCACAAGACAGGTATCCATCAAGAAGTCTGCCGTAGCGCACATCCCTTCATCGTCCTCGGGCAACAGCGCGAGCGGATAAGACGCCACCAGCGAGCCGATGGCCCCGGCATCCATGCGGCGATAGGGGGACGCGGGAATGCCCGGCCTCGCCCGCGGAATCGGAGATAGCGCAAGGCTCCGGTCTATGGCCGCCATAACCATCGCCGCTTCTTTTTGAAAACGGGCGGAGCTGGCGCTGTCTTGCCACGCCGCGCACAATTCTGCGGCCCCTTTGAGCCCTGCCGCGGCAAAGAAATCGTCCCAATAGTAATAGTCGTTGTTCCCCAGATGTTCCGCGCTGAACCCCGCAGGCAATAGACCCGCGTGCGGTTCGTCGAGGTTTTCGGAGCAGCGGTTTCTGATAATCCACTCGGCACCCTTCATGATGGGCTTGCGCCATGCCTGTTTCGGAGACTCCCCCGAAAGCCGAGTGTATTGCCAATACGCCCAAAGTGCCGCACCATTGGAATCCCATTCACCATCCTGCGACAAAAAGAATCCATCCCAGCGCTGGCGTTTCCCAAAATCGTCGAGAACGCGTTCTGCCCGCTTCAGAAGGCCCAGAGCCAGCATTGCGTTAAGAATGAATGCGGAGTCACGAAACCAGAAACGTTTGTAGGTATACGGGCCGGGATACACGTCGCGAGGCGCAAGAAGCACCAGAGAATGCCGGGCTGCGTCGAACAGAAACTGCTGCCGGGGGTCCGGCAACGACGCCTCGCACCTGTTCACAAACGCCTCAGTCCAAGGGCGGGGGGCGCCATGCGGCAGCACGGGCGCCGAACGGGAGTCTTCGCTAAGATCAACCTCGACCATCACACGCTCTTCGCTCTTGCCAGGCATCCGAAAAAGCGCCGCGGCCGTAAGCAGTCCCACGTCGCAGTGATGACTCGTGCGCTGGGGCCGATCCAGAAGCCCGAGGTGCACGTCGCCCATGGCGTAGCCTGAGCACGCATGCCCCTCAAACCCTTTCGAAAAACTCACCAGCGCCTTGCCATTCACACGCCATTGGCGTCCCTGGTCTTCGACCGAAATATCATGGACGAAACTGACTCCTTCCGGGTTAAATGGCCGCAACGCCATGGCCAGCCAGCCCGCGGTTTGCGTACCCGCTCGATACTCCGCCTTAAGCATTGGGCGGTTGCCCTCCCACGCCACCCATGCCTCCGATTCCAACCACATATCGCCCTCTTCGATGCGCGTGGTCAGCCGGGGGCCATCACACAGCGACAACTGCTGAGCGGCCACGGCCGACTTCGAGGGCAGCAGTTGGCGGCCGCTGTCTTGCAGCAGCCACGCATCCAACGACCACCCGTCGAAGAACGGCGTCAGCAATCCGCGCGGGTCGATAATCGGATAGGCGTTACAATCGGGCAACCCCAGGGCCGTCCAGTTGCGCTGTGCAAGGTTGATGTGGGTAAACGAAAAGGCTCGGGGCACAAACGCTTCGTCCTGCGGATTGAATTGTTTCTGGACCCAGTACGGCCACACCCAATCAAGATTGTATTGGATCGCCTTGGTGTTGAGAAGACCGCGCGCATGGAAAACGACACCCGCACGGAGCAGTTCGATCGGCACCGTAACGGGCGCGGGCTGTCCAAAACGGTCAAGGTGCGCGGCGAACTCGACCGGATCAATAAATCCAAACGAACGGGCAATGCGGCGCACCACATACTTCCAGGGCAATACGCGTTTAAGCATGGTCTTCATGATTCTCCAATCTATCGAGCCGCATTTCTGAAAAGTCGACTCTAAACAGAAGCCCAAACAACACCGGAACAATGCCCAGAGTCAGCACCGTTGAAAAAAGCAGGCCGAAGGCAATTGCCACCGCCATGGGTTCCCACATCGGACCGCCACCCACATACAGCGGGATCATGCCGGCGATCGTGGTGGCGGCTGTCAGTAGAATGGGACGAAAACGCCGTTGCGCGGCACGCACTACCGCTTCGGGGCCCGGGTAGCCGTTTTCGTCCATTTCGATGCCAATGCGTTTGATTAAGACGATGCCATTATTTATCACGATACCCGACAGCGAAATCACCCCAAGCAGCGTCATGAAACCAAAATACGACCGCATCACGAGAAGGCCGATCACGACGCCGATGAGCGCCAGCGGAATCGTAAGCAACGTAATAATCGTTTTGCGGAACGAGTCGAACTCGAGCACGAGAAGAATGAAAACGATAAACGCCGCCACAGGCACCTTCGCAAGGATTGCCCGGTTCGCTTCGCGGGACTCTCCCACCGTGCCGCCGATCTCGTAGGAATATCCCGGTTGCCAGTCAAGAGATTCCAACCATGGCTCGATGCGGCCCACGACTTGGCGCGCCGTATAGCCGTTGGCAATGTCGGCTTGAGCACTGACGGTGCGCTGTTCATTCCGGCGCAAGACCTTTCCCTCCTGCCATGCGAGGCGCACATCGGCAATCTGGCTCAATGGTGCGGACCTTCCGGAGCGCAAGCCGTATACCTGCAGGTTCTCGAGCTTGGCCAGCGCGTCCCGGTCTCGGTCAACAGCCCGCAAAATGACTGGGATGAGTTCGTCTCCCTCGCGGTAGTTTGTCAGAGCAATCCCATCGAGATGCGTGTGCATCGACATCGCAATGTCCTGCGCCGTCAACCCCGCGCGGCGGGCGCGGCTCTGGTCAACATCGATTCGGAACACGGGCACACGCCCTCCCCAGTCATCCGTCACCTGCCGGGCGCCCGCCGTTTCACGTAGCTCTTGCTTTATCCGGTGGGCATAAGCCAGCAGTGTTTCTTTGTCTTGGCCTGAAACCCTGATCTCGACGGGCCGGTCCACAGGCGGGCCCATCTGCACAGGCTGGACCGTGACGGCGGCGTCTGGCAGCGCACGCATGCAAAACGCCTCCACCTCGCGCATCAGCCGGTCGTTGTGCTTGGGCGACGTGGTATTGACCAGAATGAACGCATACTCCGGGCGTGGCGCCTCGGGGGCGTGAGTAAGAATGTAACGGGGGCCACCCTCGCCGATGAAGGCGCCCCAGTTGATCACCCCAGCGGAGTCCACCGCGTCCTTTTCCATGCTCAATTTCCGTCGCATGAATTCCCCAACGGCTTTGACACCCGCTTCCACCTCTTCGATCGCGGTTCCTTCGGGGTACTCGAGTTCGCATGTGAACGTCGCCCGATCGCTGGGCGGGAAAAACGTGATGGGCACAAAACGAGCCCCTGCCACAGCCAGCGCAAAAAGACAGCACGTAACCCCAACCACACTTTTCGGATGACGCAGCATTACGATCAGACTCTTTCCGTAAACCCGGTACACCTTCTCCTGAAAGCCTTTGCCTTCAGAATCCTTCGTGTAGGGCCGGGCGTAGCGCACGCAGAGAAGTGGCGTGAATGTGTGTGCGATGCCCCATGAACACAGCAAGCTGATGGTGACCACCTGAAAAAGCGGCGTGGTGTATTCTCCAGCAAGACTGTCTGCCAGGTAGATCGGCGAGAAACCCGCGGCGGTCGTCAGCGAAGAGGTCAAAAGAGGCGCCCACAGCTCGTGCCCCGTCTTTGCCGCCGCCTTCACCGCTTTCATTCCCTCGCCCATATACACCATGATGGACTCCGAGACCACTACGGCGTTGTCGACCAGAATCCCCAGCGCGATGATGAGCGAAGCCAGAGAGACCTGGTCAAGACCAATGCCAGTGACTCGCATAATGGTGAACGTGGCCAGCATGGTGACCGGAATGAGCGTCGCGACCAGAAGACCCACGCGCGCGCCAAGAAAAAGAAGCATGACCAGGCAGACGATCAGCACGCTTTGCAGCACATTGGAAAGAAATTCGTTGATCTTCGTTTCCACGGCGTCCGGCTGAAACGCAAGAATCTCGAATTGAATGTCCAAAGGGTACTGCTTCTGCCACGTTTGCATAAGCTGCCGAACGTCTTCGCCCAGACGCATTATATTGCCGTCTTCACGAAGCGAAACCGTAACAGCCAGCCCCTCCTCGCCAGAAACGTGAACCTTTGTGCGAGCGGGATCAACATAGCCGCGCCGAATGTCCGCAATATTCTCGAGAAACACCGTGCGCTGCTCCTCCGGGAGAAAAACCGCTGTCTTCCGCAGTTCCTCGAGCGAAACATAATCGCCGCGAGGCTCCAACTCGATGCGCCGGTGCCCTATGCGAACATGGCCCCCGGGGGCGATGACATTGGCCGCGTCCAATGTCTCACCCAGGTAGGCAGGCGTAAGCCCATAACCGGCAAGCCGTTCGTGCGCAAATTCGACGAAGATCCGCTCTTCCTGGACCCCATGCGTTTGGACCTTGGCCGCGTCGTCCAACACGAGCAGATCGTCCTCGAGGGCTTCGGCGATATCGTGCAGTTCCGCGTGCGAAGCGCCCTCCCCCGTCAAACCGATGACAATGCCGTACACATCCCCAAAGTCGTCATTCACGATGGGGCCGATCAGATCCTCGGGCAGGTCGTCGCGCCGTTTATGAATCTGGTGCCTCAATTCGTCCCAGATCTGTGCGAGGTCGGTGTAATGATGATACACCTCAACCTGGATAACACAGACGCCTCGGCGTGACTCGCTGACGGTCTCTTTCACTTCCGGCATCTCATGAAACGCCCGCTCCAGTTCTTTAGTGACCAAATGCTCGACCCGGACGGCATCGGCGCCGGGCAAGTAGGCGGACACCAGAGCCGTCCGGATAGTAAACCCGGGGTCTTCCGCCCGGGGGAGGCTATACAAAGAGTAAAGGCCGCCGATGACCGCGACCCCCACCAGCGCCACCGGGATACGGCTCCTCCGCACGGCTAATTCGGTAAGATTCATGCGGGGGGCCCTTCGCTTTCACCCGCATCCACCAGAACACGCATACCGTCGTCCAATTGGCTGACCCCACGGGTCACCACCCGGTCGCCTTCACTCAGACCGCCCACAATGGCCAATTGGTCACCCACCCGCTCCGCGATTTCGACCACTCGCATTGCTACCTTCGCTGCGCCCTGCTCGTCCGTGTCCCCGATCACAAACACAAACCGGTCGCCTCTGCGATCTTCGCCTACGGCATGCAAAGGAAGAAAAAAACGGGGCGGATCGTAGGCGCGAACTTCCCTGAACGTGACTTCCGCGGCCATGCCGGGCAACGCATCTTCTGGGGGATCCAGGATCTGAACGACGACAGGATACGTTGCCTGCAGCGGCGGGGGGCTTTCCCCGGCCTGCGTCACAACGCCCTCACATTGTGCGTCATTCGAAACCTCGGGAAGTGCAATGATGACCTGAGCGCCGACGTCAACCAGGCCCGTCGCGCCAGCCGGAATCGCCAACACCACCTCGAGTTGGCCCTCCGCCGAAAGCGCGGCAATCACCTGACCGGGGGCCACATTCTCGCCCTCTTCGGTGCCCACATATGTGATGTATCCTGAAGTGGGTGCCTCCAACGTGGTATACCCAAGGCGCCGTTCGGCAAGCGTGAGTTGCCTGCGCGCAGCCTCGACGTTCGCCAACGCCGCACGAGCGGCCGTACGCGCACTGTCGTATGCGCTACGTGACACCGCTTCTTCTTCGTAAAGAGCATCCATGCGCTCTTTGGTAAGCGCCGCTTCTTCGTGTACGGCCCTGGCTTGCGCAAGACCAGCTCGGGCCTGTTCAACCTTCAGCGCATAGTCCTCCTTTTCAAGAACGGCCACGAGAGCTCCGGCCGTGACCTCTTGGCCCTCGGTCACCTGCATCTCCTCGACATTGCCCGAAACGCGAAAACTCAACCGTGTGTCGACCGCGGCGCGCGTAAACCCTGTAAAGGTTTGTTCTGAAACCATTTCAACGACGGGCCGCGCCTCTGTGGTGCGTACAGTCCGAAGGATCTCCTCTGTATCATCGAGGGCATTGCAGGCCAAGGCCAAAACGATGCAGGAAG
>SLSB01000375.1 GCA_007130675.1 Candidatus Hydrogenedentota bacterium
GGCACTTACGGTGCGTCGGCCTATTACCTCGACGAACAGGCCGAGAACTGCCTGGTCGAGGGCAACGTGTCGGTCAACGTCGCCCGGCCTTCGCACAACCATATGGCCGTCAACAACACCATCCGCCACAACGTGTTCCTAACCGAAGACGATGCCGAAATCACCTTGCACAGAAGCCGCGGCTTCACCATCGAGGGCAACATCATTCACGCCGGAGGAGGCATTACACTCATCCACGTCGATGCCGTCGAGTCACTCAAAGACAACGTGCTTTTCAGCGGCGCCGAAAACATCATGTGGCGGATTGTCGAGAACTACCGCTCCGTTGGCGAGAAACCTGTCGAAGAAACAGACGGCAACGTATTCGGCGACCCGCTGCTCGAATCCTACGCGGGCGGCACAATCCGCCTCAACCCCGATTCACCCGCCCTCGAACGCGGCTTCCCACACATCGACGTCAGCAGCGCCGGCCCGCGCAACAGCCAGAAAAACGGTAAACCGGAACCGGTAGACTAACGTGGACATGGCCTACAACCTGGAAGACCCCCCCACGTGCACCGGTGTTGGCGCGAGCGTCTACACGCAACATGCCTCTTGTTCACCCTTGTTTGGGCTGCCTACGCGTTCTTGCGTCTATCCGTTATAAGATATGCAAGTCTCGCAGGTCCTACATGGCTTGGGTGCTTTTCCAACATGCCTTTGGGAACGGACCGCCCATTTCAACCGTACAGAGCTGCGCCCCGCGTTGAATCGCGCCGGGAAAACATGCCATAGTTCTGACAGTACACGCCCGTTTCTCACCACCGACAGGGAGGATTGCACCGTGAAACCGTATCCCGTAATGGCCATCATTGCCGTTGCGACAGGCTTACTGCTGACGGGCCCGTCACATGCTGAACTCGCGCAAATGCACGTGGGCACATTCGACCAGGAAATGAGCACGTTTTATGGGGCCGAGCATGGCCTGCCCAGCGACGACGTCCACGACCTCGCGGTCACTGAAGACGGTACGGTGTGGGCAGCGACCGCCAACGGCCTGGCCTATTTCCGGAACGGCACGTGGAACGCTACCGAGCGCTTTGCGGGCGAACCCGTGCTGCTTTTGGCGGCCGAGGGCCAGAATTTGGCGCTCGTGTCGGGCGGCGCACTCCATCTGCTCGCCGCAGAGTATCCGGTGGCCTCCTTGCCGTCCTCGGTACACGCCGCCGAAAACCTCCTGTGTCTGGCGTTTGCCAACGGCCTGTACCTGGGCACCACGGAAGGCCTGTATGTGCTCAGAGTGAACAGGTTCGAGCCGGTGGACGCCCTGAATGACCTCCTCGGGAGCAATCGCGCCGTGCGGGACATTGCCCCGGGCCCCCGTGGCGAGACGGCTGCCGCGGCCGCTGCCGGCCTGTTCTACACCACCGGCGGTGCAACTTGGGAGACTCTGTTTCCGCAGGACGAAAACCGGCGCTGGGCGCCCGCGGATGTCCGATCCGTTGTGTATGACGCTGGCGGGCGGCTGTGGTTCGCGAGCCCTCAAGGTGTGGGCTGTCTGCGTGACGGGTGGACACTCTACACGGGCCGCGAAGGCCTGCCCTACAACGATTTCACGTCGATGGCCGCATGCCATGACGGCGCCGTATATTTCGGCACAAACATCGGGGCCATTCGATATGACGGCGACCACTGGGCCTACCGGCAGGGGCTGCGCTGGGTGCCTGACGACGCCATCCGCACCGTTGCCGTGGATCTCGAGGGCCGCGCCTGGGTAGCAACATCCAAAGGCATCGGTTGCACCTGGCACAAGCCAATGACTCTCGCCGAAAAGGCCCGTTTTTACGAAGAAGAGATCGAAAAGTACCATCGTCGGACCGAATACGGCTATGTGCTCGGGGTTTCGACCGCCGAACCGGGCAAGAAGATTGGCATCCGAAAGCGCGACAGCGACAATGACGGTCTTTGGACCAGCATGTACGGCGCGGGCGCCTGTTTTGCTTATGCCGCCACGGGCGACCCAAAGGCCAAAGAGCGCGCCAAGAAGGCTTTCGAGGCGTTGCGATTTCTCAGCGAAGTGACTCAGGGCGGCTCGAGACCCAGCCCCCCCGGTTTTGTTGCACGCACGGTCGTGCACATGAGCGAAGAATACAATCCCAACGAAGTCTACACCGTCGAAAAAGACCGGCTGCATCGGAAGCAACATGACAAAAAATGGAAGATCATCAACCCGCGATGGCCTACCAGTGCCGACGGCCAATGGTATTACAAAGTCGACACAAGTTCCGATGAACTCGATGGCCATTACTTCTTCTACGCCCTCTATTACGATCTCGTGGCAGAAACAGAAGCGGAGAAGCAGCGTGTACGCGATGTTGTCGTAGGATTGACGGACCACTTGCTCGAACACGGGTTCAATCTTGTTGATTGGGATGGAAGAATCACGCGATGGGGAGTCTTCGGCCCCGAGCACCTCAACCATGACACCGACTGGTGGGAAGAACGCGGCCTCAATTCGCTCAGCATCCTTTCGTTTCTCGTAACGGCCGAGCACATGACCGGCGATCCGAAGTACCGCCAGGCCATCAACTACCTGGTCGAGGAGCACGCCTATGCCGCGAATACCATGAAACCAAAAATGGCGCAGGGACTCGGCGACGGCAACCAGTCTGACGACGAGATGGCGTTTATGTGCTACTACAACGCCCTCAAGTACGAAACCGACCCGGTGTTGCGCAGTTTCTATCTGCTCGGGTTCGGCCGCTACTGGCAGTTGGAAAAGCCAGAGTTGAATCCTCTTTTCAACTTTATCTACGCGGCACAGGCAACGGGAGAGCAGTTTTCAGAAGCATTCGGCACAACGGATCTTACCCCGCGTGGAGACTGGCTGGCCCAATCGGTTGACACATTGAAGCGCTTCCCCCTCGACCGGTTCAACTGGCGCCATACCAACAGCCACCGCATCGACATCAAACCCTTGCAGCCGTTTCTGCGTGGTGGAAACGTACAAGGCACAGGCTACCGGACAAACGGCAAGGTCATTCCCGTCGACGAAACACATTTTAATCACTGGAACTATGACCCCTGGAGTCTCAACACCGGAGGCGACGGCACGTATTTGTCCGATGGCGCAGTGTTTTTGTTGCCCTACTACATGGGCCTGTATTACGGCTACATCATCGAAGAGCAATAGCTTCCTGCCGTACAGAAAGCAACCGTCACGAAAACAGCCGCATTCGTGACAGCATGGCTTCTGGCTGCGGGTATTCTGTGCCCTCCCACTTCACCTGCAGCCGCCCCCCCCGTTCCCACGGAGGCGGAATTGGCGAAGATACGGGCGGCGGCTCCCGAGCAGCCCGCGGTACCCCCCCAGCACCCGCGCAGGGTGTTGGTGTTTTCTCTCGTGCCCACCGGCTACGTTCACAGCGCCATTCCGTACGGCAAGGCCGCGCTCGATATTCTTGCCGAGAAAACCGGCGCATTTACCGCCGAGTTCAACGACGACATCGCCGTGTTCGAGCCCGAGAGTCTCGAGCGGTTCGACGCAGTGTTCTTCAATAATGCCAACAGCGAGCTCTTTCTGCCGGCCAACGTTCACCGGCTCTCGGATGCCGAAAGAGATACCGCGCTCGCACGTGATGCCGAACTCAAACAAAGCCTCGCGGAGTTCATACGTAACGGCAAGAGCATTGTGGCCCTTCACGCTGCACTCAACATTTTCAACGAATGGGAAGAATGGGGTGACATCCTCGGCGGCCGCTTTGACAACCACCCCTGGCACAAAGAAGTCACCATTCGCGTCGAAGATCCTGAACATCCGCTCGTGCAGGCTTTCGACGGGCCCGAGTTCATTGTTCACGACGAAATCTATCAGGTGAAGGGGCCATACTCGCGTGAAACCCACCGCGTGCTGCTGTCCCTCGACCTGGAGAAATCCGGTGAACCCAATTCGGACAGAATCAATCGCACTGACGGCGATTTCGCGCTGGCATGGATTAAACCTTACGGAGAAGGCCGGGTCTTCTATTGCGGACTCGGCCACCAGCACGATCTGTTCTGGAATCCCGCGATTCTGCGCTTCCTGCTCGATGGAA
>SLSB01000072.1 GCA_007130675.1 Candidatus Hydrogenedentota bacterium
CGGTATCGCGAATTATCTCCTGTTTTTCTACACGGACGTCTTTGGCATTACCGCCGGGGCGGCCGGCCTGCTCATGTTGATGGGGCGTTTCTGGGATGCGGCAAACGACCCGCTTATGGGCGTGATCGGAGACCGCACGCAGACCCGCTGGGGCAAGTACCGCCCTTACATTTTATTTGCTGCTGCTCCCGTTGTGATTCTTACGATACTCACCTTCACCACGCCTGATCTCAGTCCCACAGGGAAACTTATCTGGGCGTATGTGACCTATTTTGGCTGGTGCACGGCGTTCACGGCCATTGCTGTTCCATATAACGCATTGATGGCCAACCTCACCACCGATTCCCAGGAACGCAGTTCTTTGGGAGCAATCAAAACCATTTTTGCCGTTATCGGCTCCATGCTGATCATCGTTCTGGCCAAACCAATGACCGAATCTCTCGGCGCGAGTCTGCAAAGCGGTTACATCATCACCTTCAGCATATTCGGCGGGTTGGCGTTTGGGCTGTTTGTTCTCTGTTTTCTGTCCGTCAGGGAGAAGGAAGACATCGGCGGCAACGCAAAAGCCGCGGCGTTCACGTTGCAG
The DNA here is from genome assembly GCA_007130675.1 of Candidatus Hydrogenedentota bacterium. GTDB lineage: Bacteria > Hydrogenedentota > Hydrogenedentia > Hydrogenedentales > SLHB01 > UBA2224. Next base: position 587 of record SLSB01000072.1, read on the forward strand.
CTCAAAGCGCTGGCGGCCAACCGGCCCTTGATTGCGGTGCTGCTCTTCTTCCTATTCTTTCAGGTGGCGTTCAGCCTGTTCCGCACCATCGAGCTGTATTACTTCATCTATGTCCTTGGCCGGGGCGAGTTGTTTTCGGTTGCCCTGCTGTCGGCGCACCTTTTCGCCATGGCCGGCATGGCCATCATGCCGTTTTGCGTGAAGCGGTTCGACAAAAAGCGGTCTTCACTCTACGGAGGCGTGATCGGCTGTTCCTTCTTCCTGCTGATGTACGTGTTCCCCGGCAACGCGGCCGTGGCGCTGGCCTCGATTTCGCTGAGTTATTTCTTTGTATCCATTACCTATGCGCTTTTCTTCGCCATCGTTCCCGACACGGTCGAATATGGCCAATGGAGAAGCGGCGTTCGTGTTGCAGGGTTGATTTTCTCCGTGTTTACCTTCATTCAGAAACTGGGCATGGCCATCGCGGCGGGTCTGGCGGGCACTATCCTGGAATGGGTGGGGTACGTCGCCGACCAGCCCCAGACAGACGCCGCGCGGCACGGTATCTTGCTCATGCGAACAATCATTCCCATGGCATTGCTACTTGTCGGTATGTTGTTATTCCTGATATTGCACAACATGACACGGGAGCAACATCGGAGAATCCTGAACGAGTTGAGAGTCAAGCGCAATCAGAATCCCGGCGCAGAACCATAACCGGGTTCTCCGGAGTGGCGCTCCCGGGGACAGAAAGAGAGAAACCATGGCCGTCTATCATTACACTGTCGAATCGTTGCGCGAACATCTCGATAATCTCTACGAAATATCGTGCCGTGCCGGCGGCCTCGACTCTGGCATACGCCTCAACCGGGCCGGTGAGGAAGCGGCAGAGTATCTGCTCGAGAACTATCAGAATGCAGGCCTCCACAATGTCCGCAAACAGGAATTCTCTGTCGATCGGTGGTGGCCCGAGCAGTATTCTCTCGAAGCGGTAGTTGACGGGCAGAAGACGCCGCTGACGGCATTCCCGTTGTGGTACACCACGGGAATTGAACGCACGGAACTCGAACTGGTCGACGTGGGTTACGGCACCTCCGGCGAAATGCGCGGCAAGAAGATCGCGGGCAAGGCTGTCCTGCTCCACATGAAACGGATTTTTCATTTCATACAGACGTTCGAGAAGACCGGCGCACTGGAAAAACTACAGAAACGAGGCGCGGCGGCAGTCATTGTAATCAACGTGCTGCATGATGAACCAAGCGGAATGCTTGCCATCAGCCACAAGGATGTGATGGCGTGCAAGAGCAAAGAGATTCCTCTTTTCGGGCTGCCGTGCTTGTGCATCGGCAAGACTGACGGCGCGTTTCTGCTGGACCGGATGCGCACAAACCGGGTGAAGGTTGCGATACGCCTCGAGACCTCCGTCACCGAGGCAAAGGCCTGCAACATCATCGGCGAGTTGCCCGGCAATGACGAGTCAAGGGAAATCGTTGTGGTCGGAGGGCATTACGATACGTGGTTTGGGGGCGCCTTGGATAACCTCGCGTCGCAGGGCGGCATCATTGAACTCGCCCGCCACTTTGCCTCGCTGCCCGCACGTGAGCGGCCCCGGAAACTCATCTTTGCCTCGATCTTCGGTCATGAATATGGCAACCAGGGGCACATGGCCCTGGCCAAAGAGCTGCATCCCGTCCGGGACCAGATCACGTGTTTCTATGATATGGACGGCTCGGGCGCCACGGGATGGGAGGTAGATCACGAGGGCCGCATCTTCGAGACCGGCTACAACGATGTCTGCGGCATCGTTTCCACGAGTAATGCCCTTTCAAAATTGGCCTATCAGGCCCTTTACGAGAAGGACATATTCAGTATCCACTACTCGGACAACGCCCAAATCGCCGACCTGGACGGACCCCTGACGGAGCTGGGGATACCCACGCTACTCATCATCAGCAAACACGTGTTCTACCATACGCCGCTTGACACGCCCGAGCGCGTGCCCCCCGACATGGTCTATCGGCGCATGGAGGTCAACCGGCAGATCATCTCCACCCTGCTGCATTCCCCTCCAGCGTATTACATCGCCACAAACACCAATCCCCACCGAGAAGAACACTCCGGCACTCTCCGGCAACCCGACCTCCCGGTTGAAGAGCTGCCCGTAAACCCGCGGCCTTGGGTGGATGGACCGCCCGAAGACCTGTTCTTCGAGTGCGTTCCCCCCACTCCTCGCGTGTTCTCACCCATCATCGTGTGGCGGGGACATTCGGTCAGCGAAGGCATCGCCCGGATTCCCGACTTCTCCTGGTCCTTTGGAAATCTTCTCGAAAAGATTCTGCCGAAGACAACCAAAGGGCCTGCAACGGGAACGTTCTACATGCTGCCCGGAACAAAGACCATCCGCATGATGGTCACCGATCGCCATGGGCGCCGAAGCTCTGTCGAGCGGAAGATCCGGGTGACCTGGTGAACTGCCTCTGTTAAACTGCAAATCACTGGGGAGCAGTAGAAGATGCAAAAAGCTGCCGACAGAATCCAACGAAGTCCAGCAGAGATTCTTCAAGACCTTATCCGTTTTGATACGACCAACCCGCCCGGCAACGAGACCGCATGCGTGAGACATATCTCCAATCTGTTGCGCGCGGCAGGATTCGAACCGGTTATGCTGGGCAAGACCCCCGAACGGCAGAACCTGGTGGTCAGAATTGCGGGCACGGGCGCCGCCCCCCCGCTGTTGATGTACGGCCACGCCGACGTGGTGTCGGCAAAGGACCAGCATTGGCAGGTGCCGCCGTTCGAAGGGGTAATTGACGGCGGTTTCGTCTGGGGGCGCGGTGCGCTGGATATGAAAGGCGGCCTGGCCATGATGCTTGCCGCCCTGTTGCGCCTCAAGCAAGAGGCCATAACCCCGCCAGGAGATATTGTCTTCGCCGTGGTCTGCGACGAAGAAGACGGCGGGGTCTACGGCGCGAAGTATCTCACCGAGGAACACGCCGGACTTTTCGAGGGTATCGAATATGCCATCAGCGAGCTGGGCGGTTTCACGCTGCACCTGTGCAAGAAACGCTTCTACCCGATCATGATTTCGGAAAAGCATCGGTGTTCGCTCGAAGTTACCGTTTCAGGCAAGGGCGGACACGGTTCCATGCCGGTGCGCGGCGGGGCGATGGCAAAAGCGGCCCGCATCCTCCACAAACTCGACACCGAGCGTCTGCCTGTTCACATCACGCCGCCCGTAAAGATGACCATCGAGGCCCTGGTAAAGAACCTCCCCTTTCCCGCGCGCCTGGCATTCTCTTTGTTGCTTAAACCATGGCTGACAGACACCATCCTGAACATCCTGGGCGAACGCGGACGCTACTTTGACCCCTTGCTGCACAACACGCTGAGCGCAACCATGATCCACGGGGGCGACATGCTCAACGTGATCCCCGGCGAAGTCACACTGACACTCGATGGCCGGATACTCCCCTCACTCGAACAGGCGGACATGGTCAGGGAAG
>SLSB01000554.1 GCA_007130675.1 Candidatus Hydrogenedentota bacterium
GGTTTCCCCTCCCCCGCCCTGCATCTGCTCTGCGTCTCCTTTGAACGCTTCAGAGACTCAGCGCAATTTCCGCCATTTCTCGACGATTTCCTCGGGTTCGAGCAAAGGAATTGGGCCACCCTGAATCTTCATGGGGGCCATCTGTCTTCGCACAATCAGCGAGTTGATCGCGCTGATGTGATTACGCACGGTCTCCTCGTCATCGAGTTCCCAGATCGTCTCGAGTCCTTTCCTTATTTCAATTTTCAGATCTCTTGTCTCTTCCGTCATCGAAGCATTTATCCCGGCTGCTAATCAGTGCCACTATTTTCGCAATTCCCCGGAAGAAATTCAAGTCGATTAGCTATCTATTCTTACTACTCATTTAATTTGATGTTTTCAGAACACACATAGGCGGACATACGAAGGCGCTTGTGCGGGCCATGCCCTTGCTTTGGTATACTCGCGCCATGGCAATGGGGGAAATCACCGAACGGCTGAGCAGACAAGCGGCAGGACTCACCTTTGGCCCGCCCGTAGCATATGTCTACAATCCGCTCGAGTATGCGCAGGCGGGGTGGGACGCCTATGTCACCGCGTTTGGGAATGGCCCGCGCGAAGTGCTGCTGGTCGGCATGAATCCGGGGCCGTTTGGGATGGCGCAAACCGGCGTACCGTTCGGGGACGTGCCATCCGTGCGTGACTGGATGGGACTCCGGGCCGACATCGGCAAACCGCGCGAAGAGCACTTACGCCGGCCGGTCGAGGGCTTTGCATGCCAGCGGCGCGAGGTGAGCGGCCAGCGGCTGTGGGGATGGGCCGCAAAACGGTTCGGCACAGCGCTGCGGTTCTTCGAGCGGTTCTTTGTCACCAACTACTGTCCCTTGTGCTTTCTCGAAGCCTCGGGACGCAACCGCACCCCGGACAAACTTCCAGCTCTCGAACGCACGCGTCTTTTCAAGATATGCGACGGCGCGCTGGCTGCTCAAGCCGACCATTTCCACCCCAAGTATGTGATTGGAATCGGCGCATTCGCGGAAACCCGAATTCGCAGCGCGCTTGATGGGCGGGACGTGCGCATTGGACGCATTCTGCATCCCAGCCCGGCCAGTCCAGCCGCCAACCGCGGGTGGGATACCGCCGTCGAGGCCGCGCTCGAAGAGATGGGCGTCCACTTCTGACGCGGGCGGCCAAGGCGCTTTTTGGGGTCGATCTGCCCTTCGACGGGGCCACGGAAGAGGCCGTATGGTCACCGCCGCTCGAGTTGGGCCACCAGCTCGACGTGGCGCGTGTGGGGAAACATATCGACCGCGCTCATATCTGTCAGGGCATACTCTTCGAGAAAGGCCTCCATCTCGCGGGCGAGCATCTCGGGTTTGCAGGAAACGTAGAGCAGGCGCTCGGGCGCCAGCTCGATGAGGCGCCGAAGCGCTTTTGGATGGAGCCCCGCCCGCGGGGGATCGACCACCACCGCGGCATCACTCGGGAAGCGGCCCTCGCGCAAAAGCAACTCGCGCAGATAGTTCTTCACTTTCTCGGTGTGGAAGGTCACGTTCGAGATGCCGTTGACGTTGGCGTTATGGCGGCCATCCTCGGAGGCCTCGGGGACGTTTTCGACCGAGTGCACGTGCTCGGCCAGATCGGCACAGGCGAACGCGATGGTCCCCATGCCGCCGTAGAGGTCATACAGCGTCCTGGGGGCGGCTTGTTTCACCCAGGCGCGAATCTTCGCATAGAGTCGCTCGGCGGCCAGCGTGTTGGTTTGGAAGAAGCTGAATGGCGAGATGCGGAACGAGAGCTTCCGGAAATCCGTCTTGTCTCCGCAGTCGATGTGCAGTTCTTCGACAATGTCCTGCGTGCCGTCCAGAAGACGCAACTCGTCGGCCGCGGCCACCTGGGCCTTGCCTCGGAATACCGCGTGGTGGATGCTGTCCGAGGGAAACACCTCCTGCACGCACTCGACAAAACCGGTTGTGTCGAGTGCCCCGTCGGAGGTGACCAAGACCACCATGCGCTGGCCCGTGCGTTTGGCATCGCGTACGAGCAGGACGCGCAGAAAACCCGTTTCCGAGCGGGTATTGAAAGCGCGGTAATCGTTTCGGCGTGCCCACTCCCGCACCGCGCCGAGCAGTTCCGAGAAGCCCTCGGGACCGATGTGGCATTCCTGGATCTCGAGGGGGCCGTACCACCGGCCCCGCGGTTTGAACCCGAGGACCGTCTCGCGCACGAATCCCTTGGGCGGCGGTTCATCGTAGTGCTTTCCGCCGAAGTTGGGGTCCACCTTGTTCCGGTAATACCAGAGGACTGGGGACGGTTCGATGGAAATCGCGTGCGGCCAGCAGAAACCGAACAGCGTCTCCAGCGCAGCGGCTTTCTGGGCGAGCTGCTGCTCGTAGGGCAGATCCTGCGTCTGGCAGCCGCCGCAGTCCCCGAAATGCGGGCAGCGCGGCGGGATAGGTGTACGTGTATCTTGCATGGGTATAAAGTGCAGAAGACGGTTATCTCGAATGGCGGCTCCGGTTCATAACAACCCCAATACCCTAAGGAATTCACAGCGTCGGGGTCAATTTGACAAAAGCCCTTCCGATTCCGACGACGTCCCAAAAGCCATGGAAGTGGGCGATGCCCGGCGAAAGCGGCAGACACGAAAAACCCCTTTCCATAGTCTTTCTTTTGACTGAAGCGGCGGCGGTCACTACAATCATGTCAAAATGCAGTTGACGCGAATGAATATCAATGAAGTTTTTGACGCATGAGGAGATTTTGAATATGACCTTCCCAAACTGGAAGCAGACGATAGCAGTTCTCAGTTTCTGTGCGGTGTTTGCGCTGGCTGCCCTCTGGGCGCTTGCGGATGCGGACGTTTCAACGCGGCAATTCACGCTCAACTCGCCCTATGACTTCGGCGAATATCAACACAAGGTGCAACTTCACACGCACACAACCAATTCGGATGGCGACCATGCGGGGGAATGGGTGATGCAGGCGTATGAAGAACTCGGGTACGCGGCCGTAGCGATCACCGACCACGACTACACGCGGTTTAGCGCGACTCTCGAAGACCCCGGCGGTCACAACATCATTTTCATTCCCGGTGTCGAGTATTCGGGGAATGATCGTGAGCGCAGTTGGAACCATCTGCTTGGAATCAACATCAGCACGATACATCACGCCGATGGAACAGGCGCCAGGCAGGCGCAAATCGACCAAGCCGCGCGAGAAGGCGGGTTGACCTACCTGTGCCATCCCTACAGCGAGAACGTTCACCGAAGGGGCTGGAACGAGGAGGACGTCCTCGAGTTGGTCAGCGGCTACACGGGCATCGAGATTCACAATGGCGGTTCGTATCACGAGCCGGGCGGGCGGGACTATCCATACAAGGTCGACCTGGCGCTCATGTCTGGCATACGAGTCTGGGTGATTTCCGTCGATGATTTTCACAGGAACCCGGAGACCGCACTGCACCGGGGCTGCGTTGTGATAAACAGCAATCGTGATGGGCGATCGCTCCGGCGCGAGGATGTCGTGGCCGCGTTGGCATCCGGAAACTATTTCGCCGCGGGGAGACTGGACACGGCACATCCCGAGCCGCCACGGTTCACCAACATCACCGTGGATGGGCACACGATCACCGTGAAGACGGACAAAGAAACGGATATCGAGTTCATCACAAGCCGCGCCAATTATTACCTGGAAGGCGCAAATCACGTGCAGAAGACCGAGGGGGTCACGACGGCGCAGTACACCGCCACGCATGAGGATGGATTCGTCCGGATAAAGGCGTCATACACCGAGGGTGGCAGCACGTCGTATGCCTGGAGCAACCCGATCTTTATCGAAGATTAGCAAAGGCACTCTGACGGTGCAGCGAATCTGCCGGAGGTGCGACAAAACCCCGCCACAGGGCGGTCTTCGTTGAAATGACCATAGGTGCAAGTGCTGAAGAGACGGGCTGGCGCCAATCTACGTCTGGCCCCGTCTGAAAGGAATGCGATGATGAGAATGTTTGCAGCAACCGTGATGACAGTGCTTACCTTCGTAGCGTTTTGTGCGGCGGCCAATCCGCTGCTGTGTCCACA
>SLSB01000094.1 GCA_007130675.1 Candidatus Hydrogenedentota bacterium
GTCAACAAGAATCCCCGCCACATCATCCTGCTTGATCGCCTGCACGGAGTCATACAAGCCTTCGTGCACGACGGGTTCCAATCCAACATCGCCCAGCTCGCCTATCAGCTTCGTCTGGCGCTCCGATCCCAGCACCAGAACGCTCGCACGGCGGCGTTCCCGTTCTTCAGTCATTGCGTGCATCTCTCCATCATCTGCATAAACACAACCCGTCATGAGAAGAGCAAGGCATGTGCCAAAAACATAGGCATTTGAGTAAGTGCTTTTATTAGAGCAACTTACACGGAACACCCGAGTAAGGCAACAGAAATGGTAAGCAGAAAACGCCTTGATAGCATACGTTTTGTGAAAATTGTATACAGTCTATTCACAATGACCGCATATGTGTGCATAAAAAGCACAAATATGGATGCAGCAACCCGCTCAATTGGGACTTTTAAATGACATAAACGACTGCAAATAAAAGGCTTGACGAAAAGGCACGGCTTTTGTGGTTCTGCGCACAATGTGCACGATCACAGCTCAAATCGTGCCATCTTGTTGTAGAGTGCCCGGCGGCTGATGCCCAGAACCTCGGCTGCACGAGTGCGGTTGTTGTTGACCGCGGCGAGCGTGCGCGCCACCATTTCACGCTCAATTTCGTCGAGCGGGGTGCCCACTTCAAACACGACCCGGGCGCGGCGGGGTGTTCCCGCGACAAACCGCGGCGGCAGATGCTCGGGCAATATTACCTCGCCCTGAGTGAGTAGCACGGCGCGCTGGATCACGTTCTTCAATTCGCGCACATTGCCGGGCCAGGCATACGCCTCGAGAAGCGACAGGCATTCGGGCGATATTCCCGTCACCCGCTTGTTGAAGTCCTCATTGTACCGTTTCAAGAAATGTTCGGTCAGCAGAAGCACATCCCCGTGGCGTTCGCGCAGCGGAGGCAGCTCGATGCTGAACACATCAAGACGGTAATAAAGGTCCTCGCGGAACGCGCCATTGCGCACGGCTTCCTCGAGATCTTCGTTGGTCGCCGCGATGAGCCGGGCATTCGAGCGCAGCTCTTTGCGGCCCCCAATGCGCTGAAACCGTTTGCGCTCGATAACCCGCAACAACGCGATCTGCACCTTCTCGTCAACCGTGCCAATTTCATCGAGAAAGATCGTGCCGCCGTGGGCCTGCTCGAAGCGGCCGGGACGACGTTCCGCAGCGCCGGTAAACGCCCCTTTCTCGTACCCAAACAACTCGCTGGCAACGAGTTCCGGCGGCAACGCCCCGAGATGAACCGGCACGAGAGAACCGTCCCACCGGATGCTGCGGCGGTGAATCGCCTCGGCGGCGACATCCTTCCCCGTGCCCGTTTCGCCCCTGAGCAACACAGGCATCGTCGTGGCCGCGGCTTGGCGGACCTGCCGGTATACGTGCTGCATCGGCTTGGACATGCCGATCATCGATTCGAATTGTTCGCGCGGTTCGCCTTCCTCGAGACGCGTTCGGCTCGGGGCGGCCGGCGGGTTGGCCACCGCCGTCTCGACAAGAAGCCGCAATTCTTCATCGCTTACCGGCAAGAGCGCGTACTGGTAGGCCCCCTCGTTGAGAAACACCATCGCCAAGCGCAGGTCGCGCGCCTCAGCGAGGAACACAACCTGCGTTTCCGGGCTCCGCGCCTTGATAACATCGAGGATTTCCTGCGTGTCCGTATCGCTGTCCCGCACGGCAGGACTTGCTATCAGCAGCACGTCATACGAGCGGCGCTCGAAACTCTCGACCACCCGATCGAGGTCGGGCGACGTATCAAGACGCGCCAACCGCCCGCCGAACAGCTCACGGAGCCGATGACCCAGTTCAGGCCCTCTGGAAACACTGAATATCCGCATACATCCTCGCTCCCAACCGCGTATTATCGCAATTGGCGCAGGTAAAGCGCAAATTTGTAAAGAAATTGCACAACGTGGGGCCGATCAAGGCTTTCCCGCTACGGCACGGTCTTGACCGCGCCGCTTCCGCGACCGGTGAGGTCTCCTGTTGTGGCATGGTTTCCTGACCACGCCACTCCTGCGACCGAAAGGTCTCCAAATCCTCGCCGTTTGCCTTGATATAGGTCGCGCTTTCAGCGCTTCGGAGAGGGGGTAGGTTCGTTGATCCCGGGGCGGCGTCACGCGCCGAGCGCGTTCCTTGCCCCGGGCTATTCCCGGTCGCGCCGCTGGCGCTGCAAGAATGCACAAACATCGCGCGGGTTTTCTTGCGGTCGCGCCGCTGGCGCCGCAAGAATGCACGAACATCGCGTGGGTCTTTTCGCGGGCGCGCCGCTGGCGCTATCAATAACCCCGCTGTGGCGTGGTTTCCCGGCTACGCCACCTGTCTGCCGCAGGCAGGCTCTTCCGGCCGGTCTACATTACTTTCGGAGTGGCCGTTGCGAGACAACACTCATCCGTCTTATGACATATAGGTCTCGTAGGTCCTATACGACATATAGGTCCCATAAGTCCTATACGTCCCAGAAGTCTCATGAGGCTCCGCACCCCTCCCGGTAATTGCCGGAATGCGCCAAGTGCGCTCAGCCTCCGGAGTCTCCCCTGACAACCTCCTCGGGCAGGAGCAGGGCCTGCGGCGTCGGGGCGAAACAGGGCGGCACCGTCAGCAGGCGGATGGCGCCGCGCGCATGGCGCATGTGCCAGACCCTTCCGTCTTCGCCCTCGGGCACGGCCACGCTGTAGAAATTGGGCTCGCGACCGTTCAGCCAGAACTGGGGCCGATCCTGGCTGTCGCGCACCTCGCCGTGGCCGCCCCCAAACAGACCGATGACCGCCGTGCCCTTGGGCACATAGAAATACCCCATCCACTGCCGGTATGAATCGGTCATCGGGGCGTCTTCACTCGACCACACCGTCATCGGCTGGTCCTCGGGCCAGGCCACCCGCGTGCGGTCGTTGCCGTCGCGGACGGTAATCTTATGCAGGCCGGGCTCGGTCACCGGCAGGTGGATCGTGCGCTCGAGGCCGTCAGGCGGCACGCTCCGGTCGCTCGCCACTAGCGTCTCGGCTTCCCCGGTCTCGCTCGCGCCGCCGAGTTGATACAGCTCGACGGTCACGTTGCCCCGGTCACGGTAATGCTCGATGAGCCCGCCCGTGATGCTCAGTTCGACGCTCCCGGGCGCTTCCTCGATATACGTGTAGAACGTCTGGAGACCCCGGCCGGGCCCGAACGTGCCAGTGCGAGCCGTATCCGGGAAGTTGAGCGCCGCTGCCGCGGGAACCAGGTTCTTGCTGAACGAAACAGGCGCAAAATCCAGTTCAACCAACGGATGCTGCGCGATCCCCTCCGCGATATATCCCGCAAGTTCTGTTTCGGTAAACGGTTCGCTGGATTTCCAGGGGTTTTCCGCTTCCGGCACGTTCCACGCAGCACCTTCCGGAATGGTGACGGTTCTGTCGCGGTTGACGAGGTCCCGGTACAGTGCCTTGGCATGCACCATCATGGTCTCGCGCATCCGGTAGGCGTGGCGTATCAACGCCTCGAACGCCGCCTGCCGCTCATCGCCTTGCGCCCCCGCATAGCGGTCGTAGAGCGTGCAGTACCGCGCGTACAACGCCAGATCATCGAGCCGCCGGGCGATGTCCTGCGTATCGGCAAGACCGCGGGCCTCATCGAGCGCGCGGTACATCCGCCCGAGCTGGTCATCCACCACCAAATGGGACTTCGAGCCGTCGATTTGGCCGTAGAACACCCGCATCGGCTCCTTTGCCGGACCGAAGGCCCGCTCGAGGAAATCCTCGGTCAACGCTTCGACCCGTTCCGCCTCGGCGGGGTCCCACAGCATGCGCGCGGCGAGATAATACCCGAGCCCGTTGGGGCCCCAGTTGTCACTCGATTCCGAAGACATAAACCGCGCGCCTTTGGCGTGAAACTCGGGGATGGTGCGGCGCAGATACTCGAGATTGCCGCCCCGCGTATGGCCGGGCTGGTCCCGGTCCCAGGTGTTTACGCTGTAATACTCGCGGATGCCGAGCGTCGCGCCCTGCGCCGCCCAGCCCTCGATCAGCTCATCGAGCGTGTGGCCGCCTTTGATGA
>SLSB01000696.1 GCA_007130675.1 Candidatus Hydrogenedentota bacterium
GGTCCACGGCGTCGCTCAGGAGGCGCCCATGGGCGATGCAGGTGCTCAAGGGCTTCTCGACGCTGATGTGTTTTCCCGCGCGTGCGGCCGCGATGCCCATGGGCACATGCCAGTGGTCGGGGCTCGAGATCATGACCGCATCTATGTCATCGCGCGCCAGAATGTCCCGGAAATCGCGGTAGACGGCGCAGCCCGCGTACGACTGGCCGGTTTGCCTTGCATAGTGGGCCTCGACCTGGGCCTTCTCGGTCTCGGCGCGCCAGGCGTCCACATCACAAACCGCGACGATCTGCGCGTGGGGCGAATTCAAAAATTGTGGCACATTGACATGATGGCTCTGGCGGCCCGCGCCGATGATGCCGACGGTGATCCGGTTGCTCGGGGCTTCGGCCCCAAATACCCTCGCCGGGATAATCAGCGGCGCGGTTGCGGCGCCCACGGTCTTGAGAAATGTGCGGCGTGACGACTTGCTCATCAGAGACTCCTTCATTGTATTCTGCACAACAGCCTGCCACGTCCGTCACCCGCCGGGCAGACCACCGAGCGCATCGCTGTAGATAGCATATCACAAAGACATTTTTGGAAATCATCTGCCGCGACAAAGGTTGCGGAGGACAGCAAACCGCAGTGATACCCATCCGGCCATCTCGAACGTAACCTATTTACACGGCACATCTCGTAACATGTCTTGCTCTGATGGATTAACCGGCGAATGAACCCGTGCCCGGAACACTCTCTCGCCCATGCATTTGCGTCTTTTCCTGGAAGTCGCCGATAAAGCGGCACAGATCTTGCGCCAGTAACCATCATAGGCAATCAAAAAGTAAAGGAGGGTAGAGCGATGGAACTGACGAGCGCAGCTTTCGAGGGGCAGGCCCCGATTCCCCGGAAGTATTCCCGCGAGGGTGACGACGTTTCACCACCACTCGAATGGAGCGGTGTGCCAGACGGTGTTCAAGCCTTTGCGTTACTTTGCGAGGACCCTGACGCTCCGCGTCCTGAACCGTGGGTGCATTGGGTTGTCGCCAATATCCCTGCGGATGCACGCGAGCTTCTGGAAGGGGAGGCGAAGGGAGTTGAGGGCCAGAACGATTTTGGCGAAGCCAGCTACGGTGGCCCTCTGCCCCCACCCGGCCATGGCACACACCATTACCATTTCACTCTCTATGCCTTGGACCAGCCACTGGATGTGCCGGAGGGGATCCCGAAACAGAAGCTCGAGCATGCACTTTCCGGTCACGTACTGGACACCGCGGAACTTGTCGGCACATACGAGCGCTAGTACGCAACGGCAGGGCGTCTCCGCCGATGAAAGGAGTAGCCATGGCTTCCCATAAATCAACGGCCGACAGGTTTACATGATATCTGGTGCAGGTGGATGAAGGGTCGGCAAACTTGGAGGCGAGCATGACTGAACTTACTGCAGCGATTGATTTGTCCAAGGAAGACACGCCTGTTTTTCTCGCGACTTCTGAAGCCGGGGGGCAGCCCCATATCATGTACGGGGGAACGCTGGAGCAAATGGACCCCAACCACGTCACCCTTGAGGGTTGGCTTTGTCTCATAACCCGCCAGAACATCGAATCCAACCCATACGTGTCGCTTGTCGTCCGTGACCAATCCGGCACACGGGGTTTCCAATTGACCGGCGCTGTCGAGGATGTCGCCGAACTTGCCGTGCTGAACGGCTATGCTCCCGCTATGCAGGAAGGCGTGCTGCCGAGAACCGAACGGAAGCTTGTTATCCGCATTGACAAGGTGCTTGACTTTTCGCGCGGCCCCCACACAGACGAGCCGGCGAAGTAAGGAGAGTGCTGGTGCGGAGTGGAAATAGCGGACAAGTTGCGCAGGGCCGCGCGTCCTCTGGGTTCATGGCGCGGCTACGCGCTTTTTCGTGCGAAGCGCGCGAGAAAAGCTCAAGGAGGTAAGAACCGTGCAAGTCCCGCTGGAGATATCTTACAAAGGAATTCCAAAAACCGACGAGATTGAAACCCTGATAAGAAACCTTGCGGCTTCTCTCGAAGATGTATGCGACTACCTCATCAGCTGCCGGGTAACCGTGGAGAAACCCCACGTGCATCAAGATCGGGGCAATCCTTACCGCGTCCGCATTCTGGTGCGCATTCCCCCATCGCACGAACTGGTCGTCAAACGCGAGTCCACCAAAGGGGACCTCCACCAAGATTTGTCGACGGTAATTACGGATGCCTTTGACGCGATGACGCGACAACTGCGCGAAGAGGTCGAGATCCAACATGACAACGTGAAAGCCCACCCCGAACAGGAGGTGCAGGCTCTTGTCTACCGCATTTTCAAAGACAAGGGGTACGGCTTTCTGAAGACTCTCGACGAACGTGAGATCTATTTTCACCAGAACAGCGTTTTGCACGATGATTTCGACCGCCTGGAGGTTGGCACCGGCGTGCGCTTTTCCGAGGCGCAAGGTGAGAAAGGTCCGCAAGCATCCACCGTTGCCATCGTCGACAAACCGGGAGCGCGAGCAGCCAAAACACGCGATGAGCACATCAAGCCGCCGTTAGGTTGGGAACAGTAGGCTGTCCTCAATCAGCCCGGACATTTCACGGCTTTCAGTTGACAGGCATCCGAGTCTTGCGCGCAAAGGGTCTTGCATGAGTGAATGGAGATTGTCAGATGCCGAAGGCTGCTGTGAAATATGCCAACACCAGCTGTTTGCAGAAAAGATTGGCGCTTTTCTCGGAAACCAGGTCTGCGCATATCTCCCCAATTCAGGAGTGCCTGCGTTGGTAAGATAAGCGCGTCAGGGGAGGGGACAGGCGCTACCGTTCGAAAATGCTTTCATTTCTCTGCTATGGCGCCGTGTGACCACGTCATTTTTTCAAACGTCAGGGCGCGCCGCACAGGTGGCGCAGGTCGCACTCTCTCCATGGTCCCTCTGGCCGTAACCCAGAACGTTGGCATTGCTCCCCAATTCCAAGGCATACTGGTGCCTGTCGTGCGCAATTCATTGCAGGAGGGTCTTGTCCGTGATGCGCGTAACAAAGATGCCGGCGCCGGCATGTCTCATTGTGGCACTGGCAGTATTCGCCTTGATCCGGCCGGCTGCATCCGAACCGTTGCAGATCTACGCGCCGCTGCTTGCGTATTGGGATTTTGACGCCGGTTTCGGCGGAACCTGGCCCGATGTGAGCGGCAATGGTTTCGATGCCGCGCCGCGGCGCACGGCCGACGGGGCCATCGTGCGCACCAGCGGCCTGTTCGGCGACGCGCTGGTGTTCTCGGGCGACCATATTCTCGAAGTGGCGGCTCCAGCAATGTTCGATGGCGTGACCGAACTCACGTTTTCGGCGTGGGTGCTTCCGACCGACCTCAGCGGCCACCGCGAAATCTTCCGAAAAGAGGACGGCGACCGGCGGGTCTTGTTTTCGTTTCAGGACAACGGCACCGTGCTCGCTCTGGGCCTTTACGTCGACGGGTATTTTGAATGCGACGCGCCGATCGAACCCGAATGGGTTCTCGACGGCGCGTGGCACCATTGCGCGGCCACGTACGACGGCCGCGTGGCACGGGTATATCTCAACGGCAGAGAGATAGGCGCCCTCGAGCGGCCCGGCACACTCGAGACCGGCGGCCCCGCGCCCGGCGTCATTGCCTCGCTGAACGGTCGCGAGTGCTTCCAGGGGGCCATGGACGAGTTGCGCATCTACCGCGAAGCGTTGAGCCCGGAAACCATTCGCGCGCTTTTTGAAAATGGTGCGGCACGAAACACACCGCACGCGCCGCCCTCCAGCGCCGGCGAACCCACACTGGACAAGACCCCACTCGCTCATTGGGCGTTCAACGAAGCGGGACCCTATCCGAGCGTACACGATATTACCGGCGACCGCGCTCTCACCGCCGTGGCGGGCCGGTGCCTTCCCCGCCAGAAGGGTGTCTACGGCAGCGCGCTGGCCCTGCGCGGCGAACATGCCATTCGCCTCGATGGATTCGGCGTCGCCGAACTCGAGGGCATCGCCTTTTCCGCGTGGGTGCGCCCGACCGATCTGAGCGGATTCCGAGAGA
>SLSB01000314.1 GCA_007130675.1 Candidatus Hydrogenedentota bacterium
ACCGGTGAATAAGCCGTTGATGCCGAGAGCCACAAGCGCTCCGGTGCTGTCATTGGCAAAGCCAAACGTGAAGTCGCCACTGGTGCCGAACTCGAGGCGGTTGTCCACCACCGAAGCCGAAAAGTTCCCGACAGCGTTCAACTGCGCGGCCAAGTCATCAAGGGTGGTGCCCGCCGTGATCGTGATCGTCGTCGCCGTGGGCACGCCCGCGGCGTCATACACCACCACATCAAACGTTCCCGGCTCAACCTCGAACGGCAACGGCCCGCCCACCAGCGCGTCCGCGGGGTCTGCCACGGGATTGGTGCTCGATACGGTGCCCGAAAGGTTTTGCAGACCGTTGGCCTGCGAGTGAATGCTGTTGATGGCCTTGATGAGGGTGTTGGCGATCGTGTCGAGGCGTTCCGCATACTCGGGAAGAATGACATCGCGCACGTTCAGCGCCGCGAACAACTCCCCATCGCGCACATCCACGGGAATACCAGTGCCCACAAACCGCACATCGAGAAGATCTTGGCGGACAGGATCGAGCCCGGGGTTGCGCACGGCCTCAATCTCGCTCCACAGCACCCCCTCGACAAGCGCGTCGTTGCCAATAAACACATGGACCATCTTGTCCTGTTCAGTCACCGTCACATTCACGAGCCGCGAGAGTTCGTCGAGCAGTCGGTCGCGCTCATCGCGCAAGTCGTTGGCTGTGGTTTGATTGGCCTCGGCCCGCACAATCTGCTGGTTGACATTGGCCAGGCGTTCAGCAAGCGAGTTGATGCGGGGCACCATACTGCGCACTTCTTCGTTGGCGTTGGTGCGCAATGTGTCAAACCGCTGGGCAACTTCGTTAAAGCTCAGCGCGATTTGGCGCGTCTCGGCCACGAGAGTCTCGCGTACCGCGACAGACTCGACATTGTTGGCAAAATCGTTGAGAACGTTGAAAAACTGGCCTAGGCGGGTTCCGAAACCATTCTCGCCTGGCTCCAGAAAGATGTTGTCGATGAGGCGGTAGTATTCCGAGGTCAGCTCCGCATTGCCCAGCCCGGGCGCCTGGTTGCGGTACGCCTGATCGAGAAAGGGGTCGCGAATCCGGCTGATATCCGCGATCTGAACGCCCCGGCCGATCTGGCCATATTGAAACGTGATGGGCATGCGCGTTACCAGCTCGGCGCGCTGTCTCGAATAGCCTTCGCGGTTGATGTTGGCGATGTTGTGCGCCGTAACGTCGATCTGCACCTGCGCCGCCGTCAACCCTGACCGCGCCACATCCAACGTGCTGAATAACGTGCCCAATCCCGTCTCCTTCGTGCCCGGTGTCCCGGCGATACCCACTGCGCACACCGCATCGGCTCGGTCACCGCAAGTCCTGTTCCCATTATCGGCGGCTGTCGCGAAGGCTTTAGAATAAAACGGGTTATGACCCCAGGGGCAAGGGGTGCTAAGTCATGCAGGCGGAAAAGGTTGCCGCGTTTTCGGCAAAACCTGCTCGGTAAGGCGGACCCTCACTTATTCGCGGGCGTAACGAGCCAGAAACGCCAGCGCGGGTTTCGGAAGCCCTTCATGCCCGCCCTCGAAAATCGTCACGCGGCACGGCCCCGCATACCGCCGCAAATGCACCGCGCGGTCGAAGCTCGGGTCCTGTTCCTCGTCGGTCTCGAGCAGCTCGCGGCGCGACAAACGGGCGATTTCGTCATCCGTGACGGCCGCCGCGCCATACACGCCCGCCATCACGTTGAACGCCCTGAGCGTATGGTGTATGGGCACGGACCCCGTGTGGCCGTCGTGAATCCCGGTGGCAATATCCAACGGAAGCCCCTCGGCCTTCTCGAGATGATACAACGGCGACCGGTAACGAAGCTGGGCGTCAACCTCGTCGGATTCCCCCGGTGTGCCGCCCACGCACAACTCGATATCCTCGGCGTATTTCCGGCCGGATTCCACATTCTCCCGGTGCCATGCGAAAAGGTCGCTGATCGGGCACCATGCGGACGCAGCCGCCCACCGCTCGGGCGCATGGGCCGCCATCACGAGCGTCATGTGCCCGCCGCCCGACGAGCCCGCGACATACACCCGGTGCTCGTCCACCGCGTAATGCTCGAGAACATAATCCAACGCATCCAGAATGTCCTGCCGGGCGAGTTCCGAGGCGCACGCCTCGGGCCTATTGTTCGGGCCGCGAAAATGCGGCTGCAGGAAATGCCAGTTGTATTTCGCCGCTTCGTCCCGCCATGCCTGCCGGTCTTGGTCATACCCGCTGCTCCACGAATGGAGATGGACCAGCAACGGACGTGGCTCATCTCCGGTGGCCTCGACAAATATGCACGGCTGCACTGTATCATCCAGTGTGCTCGGCACATGAAGTGTTCTTACCTCGGCCATCATCTCTTCTGCTCCCCAGGCACTCACGGCGAGCGCCGCCGCGCACAGGCACACAATGGTGTTCCCCGCGAACGGCACGGATTTCCAGAATTCCCGCATATTCAGCCCCGGGCCGCTTTCACGGCATCGGCAAACGCCCTGGCATTCGCGGTAATCCCGTCAAAATCGCGCGCCGCCAGCAGTTTCTTGCTCACAAGATTGCCCCCAACCGCCAGCGCCGCCGCCCCCGCGCCGAGAAACTCGTCCACATTATCCAGCTCGACCCCACCGGTAGGCACAAGCGGAATCTGCGGGAGTGGTCCCTTGATCGCCTTGATATAGCTCGGCCCGCCCACGCTCGCGGGAAAAACCTTCACAAAATCCGCCCCATTTTCCCACGCGGTCAAGATTTCCGTCGGCGTGTATGCTCCACACGCGATAGGTCTGCCGTACCGCCGCGCCATCTGGATTGTGGGAATCGACAGGCTCGGCGTGACCACATACTGCGCGCCCGCAAGGATAGCCATCCGGCACGTCTCCGGGTCCAGCACGCTGCCCACCCCCAGAAGCGCATCGGCCTTCTCGAGTTTCTCCGAGGCCACCTTGATGCACTCGAGCGCGCCCGGCGTCGTCATGGTCACCTCGATGCAATGCACGCCGCCCGCCGCCACTGCCTCGACCACCTTCACCAGATCTTCGCCGCCCGTATCCGCCCGCACCACCGCAATGATGCACTTCTCGATCATGTAATGGATTGCGCCGTACTTGTCCATCGGAATCTCCCCGTAATTGTTCAGCAATTCTCCCGATTCGACCACACTTCACAAAGCCCTGTCAACAGCGCCGCAAGGTACAATCACCAGGCAGAGCACATGAGATGCGAAGAAAACCGCTTAGCGGCTTTGCGCCTTGGCGTGAGGCATATGACCGACCTCCAAACACCATTGCACGTAGAATGTGGATCGAGGTGCGCCTGAACCTCCCCGCCGAACTGGACAAACACCGGGCTCTTCCGTACTCTGACACAACCAGATCCACAAGCGCGATAAACAGGAGGGCATTCCCATGCGGCGGCATCTTCTATCGGCGGTGTCCATTATCATCCTGTCATGCCTGCTTTCGAGCGCATCGGGCCATGCGGCCGACATAACCTTCGAGTCGCTGGTGCGAGAGATGACCGATCTCAACGCTCTCGCCTCCTTCCCCGAGCCCGCGTTTACCTGCGCCCAGTTCTCGAGCTACGACCGCCGTTCGACCGACCCCAACATCCTTACCGACGAGAACTGGTTTGCCAACCACGACCGCGGCCACCATATCCGCAAGGAAACCCGCAACGGGGCGGACGAGTGGGTCATGATGGATGCCGAAGGCCCCGGTGCGGTGGTGCGCATCTGGTCGGCCAACCCCGACGACGCAGGCATCCTGCGCATTTATCTCGACCACGCCCCGGACCCGGTGATCGAAATGCCCCTCACGGAGATCCTCGTTGGTGAGCACGCTCCGTTTCTCGAACCGATCTCGGGCGTGCGGGCGCTCGGCTGGAATACGTTTTTGCCGATCCCGTACGCCAGCCACTGCAAAATCACCGCGAGCAAACCGGATTTCTATTACCACGTGAACTACCGCACCTACGAAGAAGGCACGGAAGTTCAATCCTACTCTCCTGAACAACCCGTCGAGC
>SLSB01000634.1 GCA_007130675.1 Candidatus Hydrogenedentota bacterium
GAGGCGGCACACCGCAACCCGGCGGGCGGCGACAAGGCCCGGCGGCTGCATGGCCACAGCTACGAGATTACGCTGGTAGCCGAGGGTGAAATACAGCCAGACATCGGCTGGCTGCTGGATTACGGCGATATGGCGGCGGCATTCAAACCGATTTACGAGCAGATCGATCATGCCGTGCTGAACGACATCGAAGGCCTCGAGGAACCCACGGTTTCGGGGCTTCGCGACTGGATTCTGCGCATGCTGAAGCCCGCGCTGCCGTGCCTCAAAAATGTGCGGGTGGCCATTGTGGGCGCATGCCGGTTCGACCCGGTGCTCGTACCGCCGCGGCCCGAAGAAGGGCTGCCCGCGGCGCTGCGGTTTACCTTCGAGGCCGCGCAATACCTCGCCCAATTGCCCGAAACGCACAAATGCCGTACCATGCACGGGCACAGTTACCGCGTCGAAGTGGCGGCGGACGAACCCGAGGCTTTCACCGACATGCTCCGGGAGATTTACGAGCTGCTCGACCACACGTGTCTCAACGACATACCGGGACTCGAGAGCGCGACGTGCGAGATCATCTGCCGCTGGCTGTGGGACCGCCTCGAGGCGTTTCCCGGCGGTTTGCGCGCCGTGATCGTGCAGGAAACCAACTCCGCGAGGTGTATCTACCATGGAAAATGAGCCCGCAAAGGAACAGTTCAAGGCGCTGGACAAGACCCTGCCTTTCAAAGGCCCCGAGGCCATCGAGCCCGAACTTCTCGAGTGTTTTCCTTACGAGTACGCAGACAAACCGACAGGCGAAAGCCTCGAGATTGTCACCGAGACGGACGAGTTTACCTCGGTGTGCCCGTTTTCCGGGCTGCCTGATTTCGCCCGCGTGACGATCATCTACACGCCCGCCGAAAAATGCCTCGAGCTGCGCTCGTTCAAGTACTATCTCCTTTCCTACCGTGACGTCGGCATCTGGTACGAGCATCTCGTCAACCGGATGCTCGAGGACCTTGTCGCCGCGGTCGAGCCCCGCGCCATGAAGATCGTGATCACCTGCAATCCCCGGGGCGGGCTGACCAGCACCGTCACCGCCGAATACCGCGGGCACGACGCATAAGGACAGCACAAATGGAGGACGGGGTTTCCAGCCCGTCCATTATCGGCAGCGGCCGGAATGGCCGCGTTCGTTGTATACCTCACAAAGAATCCGGGGCGTGTCCCCGCGCTGTGATCACCAATTCCGGAATGTACCGGAGTGCGGACGTGCCCGTCCGCTGCGCATTTATGGGCGGGCAGGAATGCCCACCCTCCGTTTTGCCCGGAAGGCTGATTCGGGAGTCATGCGCAAGATGCGCATGGCACTTCGGGAAATGGAGGACGGGGTTTCCAGCCCGTCCATTATCGGCAGTGGCCGGAATGGCCGCCTTCCTTGTATACCTCACAAAGAGTCCGGCGCGCGCCCCCGCGCTGTGACCACCTATTCCGGAATGTACCGGAGTGCGGACGTGCCCGTCCGCTGTCCATTTATGGGCGGGCAGGAATGCCCACCCTCCGTTTTGCCCGGAAGGCTGATTGGGGAGTCATGTGCAAGATGCGCATGGCGCCTCGGGAGCGAACCCTCGTCTTGGCGGAAAGCCGACGGATCCGACGGATCGGTCCGATCGGGCCGCGGCGACCAGGGAGCAGATTTCTGCTCGCGCACCAGGCACAGCGCGGCGGGTTGAGCGGGGCACATGTAAAAGGCTAAGCTTGAGGCTTGGGGAGAAGACCGGAGGCTGGTGCGGCCCGCACCGGGACGTTTCCCGTAGAGTTCGGTGTTCTTTTCCGCATATTGGTGCAGTGTGATGCGGGAGCCCTGCGGGGCAGCCGTTTTTTGGGAGGAATGCTACATGGAACGCCTTTCCCTTTCGCAACTTGCAGCGGGTGAGCCCATTTCGCGGTGGCTGGTGCTCGGGCCGTTCGTGGTCAAGACGAGCCCGCAATTCGAGCGTGAGTATCTGTATGAGCGCGAGCGTATTCTTGATATTGATTACCTCGAGGCGGGCGGCGGCGAGGCGCAGGTGCAGCCCGAGGCGGGCCGGGTGCACGAAAACCCTGGGCTGGGCGCGAAACAGCTTTGCTGGCGCGAGCATGCGGATGCGGACCTCGACGGCAACGGCATTGCCGGGGACGCCATCTACGAAACGGTGCAGCGCAACTGCGTGATCTACGCGGCGGCATACATCGAAGCCGAGAGCGACACGCCCGCGTTGCTGGATGCCTATCACTCGGGCATGAAAGTGTGGCTCAACGGGGAACTCGTGTGCAACGAGCCCTACGGCATAGCCAAGGGCGTGCGGTTGACGATGCCCAGCAAGCCGGTAACGCTGCGCGCGGGCCGCAACCTGCTGCTGATCAAGTTTCGGCCGGGCTATATTGCGGATGGTATTGATTTTCGGGTGCGCGATGTGCGGCTGTCGCCGCTTGTGGGCGAACGGGGGATGCCCATCGCGCTGGGGCGGGTTCGGGCGCTTCCGCGGTTCACGGGCACACTCGAAAAACCGCGCCAAGTCATCGAGGCGGCGGTCCTGAACACCTCGAACGTCGATGTGAAGGCCGCGATCACCTGCGCCTCGAACACGCTCGGCGCGCAGGACAAGGCGGACGTGCTGGCGCCTCCGAACCAGGTTACGGTGGTGCGGCTCTCGCTGCCCGCTCCGCCCGAGGGTGCGGGGACCCGCGTCGAGGGCGAAGTGCGCGGGCGGGTCTTCGGGCGAGAACTGGCCGTGCCGTTCGCCTATGAAGCAGCGGCGCCTCCGGAACATGACGGGACGGAGATGGTGTTGACGTCGTTTCATTTCGACACGACCTACCACGAAGAGCAGCGGGTATACGCCATGGGCGCGTTTGATATCGTGCGCCAGTATTGCCGTTTGCACCGGGAAGACCCGTTGTTCCGCTCGACGCTATCCGAGATTGACTACCTCAAGCCCTACATGGATGTGTTTCCCGAGGACCGCGGGACGCTGATGAGCATCTTCCGCGAGAACCGGTCGAATTCCGATGTTATGTACAACCAGCCCAACGAGATGAACTGCGGCGGCGAGGCACTGGTGCGCAATTTCGTTTACGGCCAGCTTTTCCATGGCCGGGTATTGGGCCGCATGTGCCACGTGTACGCCCCGGGCGACGTGTTCGGTCATCCCAACCAGTTGTCGCAGATCGCCCGGAAAGCCGGGTGCATCGGCGTGAGCTGGGACAAGCATATCTACAATTTTCCCCCGCTTTTCCAGCATCTCGCGCTCGACGGCTCAGCGTTGCCGCACAAACGCGGCGAATGGGGCTGGGACGAGGCCGCCGAAATGGGCTTGCCGGTTACCGTGGGCGACATCGACCAGACGCCCCCGACGGACTGGCATGAAGCCCTGCTGCCCAAGGTGCAACAAGCGACCTACCGCGACCTGTTCGACGCCGTCGGCCGCCACTGCGCCGAAAGCGGCGCGCATCTTCCGGTGACGTCGCGCGACATGTCGCTGTACCATGCGGCGACGGCCATGTCGCGCATCAATCTGAAGATCGCCAACCGGCTGGGCGAAAACGTGCTGTTGACGGCCGAGCGGTTTGGGGTCATCGCGAGTCTGCTGGGTGCGGCGTATCCGGAGAAGGCGCTCGATAAGGCGTGGCGGCAATTGCTGTGTGCCCAGCACCACGACTCGATCACCGGCACGCACAACGAGTTGTCGTATGTGGATCTGATGAACACCTACCGCGAGGTGCTCGAGTTGGGCACGGATGTGCTCGACCGCACCCTCGATTATCTTGGAAAAGCGGTCGAGTCAAAGGATATCGAGCGGCCGCTGATCGTGTTCAATGCGATGGCGTGGGAACGCTCGGATGTGGTGCGCGCGCGCATCGCGGCGGGCGGCCTCGAAAACTTCGCTATTCTCGATCACAAGGGAAAGAATGTGCCGTTCGAGATCGTCGAAGCGGCGCGCAACCGCAACGGCGGCATCGCCGAAGCGGACATCGCCTTCGTGGCCAAGAAGATGCCGTCACTCGGCTACCGGCGGTATCA
>SLSB01000019.1 GCA_007130675.1 Candidatus Hydrogenedentota bacterium
ATCTCGGACCCTTCCGCCAAGTCCGTCCGGAACGCAATGAAGAGATTGGGCAGCAGCGCGGGGTCAATCCGCTCATAGGCCCCATGGCCCTGCTGCTCCATCAATTCCTGGGCGAAATCCATGAACACACACTCTTGATACACCTGAACAACGCGGTCCTGCAGACCGGCGACAATACCCAGCTCGTCCACCTCGACACTCAGCACAAGATTCGGCTGAATCACCTCGGGAATGTGAACTTCGTAGTACTCCATCAGACAGCGCAACGTTGCCATGACCAGTGCGCTTGATCCGGCCATGCCTACGTGCCGCGGAATGGTTGAACGGTAGCGGATCGAAAAATTCTTGTCCGGTAATTTGATACGCTCATCCCGGCAATACTGGGCAAAGCGCCGAATGGTCGCTTTCATCAGGCGAATGCCCCCGTAGTATCCATATACGCTCACGTCATCGGCCAGTTCCTGAATCGAGTTATAACTCGACCGATCCCGGAGGCTCGGAATGATCTCGACTTTGGGGTTCTCATACAAGCTGACTTTGGCAGCAAAATTGCTAAACGTAAAACTGATGGTCTTGCCAAAATACCCGTCGGACGGATTCCCGATAAGCCCCGCGCGGGCATAGGCTGCCGCTTCACACGCCATTGAAACCCTCCTGTCTGTCTTGCGGTCTCATGGAGAATACGCAACCTCATGACCACTTTCAATCTTCTTTTTCCACGCTCCACCCTTCCAACGTTGGCCGTTCGCGCTCTTCGCACGTTCGCACTCTTCACACCCAATCCCATCCCCTCAAAGCAGCTCACCATAATAAGGTGGTACAATAAGAATACAGCGCTTCGGAAGTCGCTGCGTTATGCTGAGCAAAATGGCGCGCAGGGTGATAATCTCTGCCAATCCCAACATGCGCGCCCAAAGGTTTGTGGCATAATCCTGGCGACAAGAAAGGAGGATCCGGCGATGCCCACGAAATACAGTCGCGAAGACTTCCGTGAGCATCTGGCTGAAAAACACCCTTATCTGCGTGCAGGCGGCGAAGCCAGCCCACCTGTCGCGCAACGGCTCCGCACACCCGGTTTCATGATGCTGGTCACCTTAAGCGCCATCATCGTGGTGCTGGTCTTGGGCAATTCCATGGGCAACCTCGCGGAATACTATGGCCAACCCGAACGCGAAGGTCTGGCGCTCATCGTCTCGAAGGAAGTCGAGCAACCCGGGACCCCTCAGGAAAATCATATCCTGCATGTAGACATTTTGCACCCCACAGGCCCGCCCATTCGCCGCGATGTGCCCGCGGACAAAACGAGCTTCGATGCGTTCGAGGTCGGCCAGGAAGTACCCGTCGTGTACCAGCTCAACCGAGCGGGCGATGACGCCCGCATCGTCACCCTATTCCTTCCAGTATTGATCGAAGGCACCGAAGCGGAAGACATCGAAGAATAGGGCCGCGCGCCCGATTCCTCAGCGCCCCTCGCATGCCGTCAAACACGCGTTGAGATAGCCATACGATTCCGCGGCGATGATGGCACAACGGCTCAGTTCGTATTCGCCCGCGCCGATGACCTCGAGATTCACCGGGCCGTCATAGCCCGCCTCGACAAGTACCCGGCAATAGCCCATCAGATCAATGTCCCCGCGGCCACAGGCTTGCAACTCGGGCGGACCAGGGGAGGGACCGTCTCCCGCGCAATCGCGGATATGCACGTGCTTCACTCGCGAGACCACCTGTTTCAACGCATCTCGCGGGACTTCTCCGCCGCGGTGAATGTGGCTCGGGTCCATGTCGATGCCGAACGCAGGCGAGGCGATCCGTTTCATGGCCTCGAGCGTTGTCGGCGTGTTCCAGATCGACGCCCCCACATGCGCCTTCACGCACAGGGTCACGCCAAACGGCTCGGCCTTCTCTGCCATCTTTGCCATCAGGTCGATCGCCCTGGCGAGATCATCAGGATTTTCCGACGAACCTCCCGGCCCGATATTCACAACCGGTATACCAAGTTCCGCACCTGCCTCGAATGCTTTCATCAGGCGCTCTTCATCGAGCGCGGCCTCTTCCATCGCGGTGATAGGCAACTCGAGGCCCTCCATCAGCGCCTTGATGTCACTCGCCTGCGCTTGCCAGCGATCAAGTTCGAGATGTTCACACATTCCCTTGATGGCTGAAATCTCCGCGGCGTCAAACCCCGCCCACTTGATATGCTCCATCGCCGTCCGCAGATCAAATGCCTGAAACAACACCGTATTTACACCCAGCTTGATCATAGAAGCCCCCATAACGTTACGACTCGTCCACAAGAGCACAACTTATCGTGTCCAAAGACTCTTCTCCCAATCGTCTATCTTTTCTGCAGGTTGATGGCTGCCTCGATTGAACCAATCCGGCGATCGAAACGGTCCTCAGAACCAGGTACCGGACGTTTCTTGACAGGATAACAGGATGAACATGATATTCGTGCTACGCCAGATTGGTTGGCCGCAATTCTCTGACCTTTCGCTTTACTTCTACTTGGACGGGGCCAAAATTCAGCAAGAGCCCCACAGGTTTTCCCGTGGCCACAAGGTAATTGACCAACTGCACTTCATGGGCTTGAGCGGTCTCCTTCACTGCCTTCAATTCCACTATAACCGTGTCTTCAACAACAATATCCGCAAAGAATTCCCCCACGATTTCATTGTCATAACGCACTGTAATCGGTTTTTCTGATTCTGCCTGCAATCCCGCTTTTCCCAATTCGATCATCATGCACTTCGCATAAACGGATTCCAGAAAACCGCCGCCCATCCGATTGTACACGCGGTAACTGCACCCAATGATCTTCTCTGTCAGTTCCGCGTGCTGCAATAAATCTCCGCCTTCAGATGTGAATCTTCTGGATGTCTCCGCTACGTGCATCCAATCCTGTCCATCCTGTTATCCTGTCAACAAACTCTTCTCCCAATCGTCTATCTTTTCTGCAGGTTGATGGCTGTCTCGATTGAACCAATCCGGCGATCAAGCCCAATTTCATGCAATTCGATGGGATTGGGCTTTCCGGTTTTGCGGCAGCGTTTTTTGATCCAGGCGTTCATACGGTTTCGCAAGGTTTCGACGATCTTGGGTTCCTTATCGGCGAGATTGTGCAGCTCCTTCGGATCCTCGAGCAGATTGTATAACTCGACCGGCGGCTTGCCGTGGAAATCGGGTTCGAGGGCCTCCCAGAACTTCCAGATAGGTGTGCGCCAGCCATGTTTGCGCATCCACGTACACTCGGTGATGTAAAACTCCGACCGGGGCGTCTCTGTCGTCTCCGTGATATACGGTTTCAGCGAGACGCCGTCGAACGTGACTCCCTTGCCCAACCGTTTCTGTCCGGTGACATCCAACACCGTCGGCACAAGATCCTCCTGGAGGGTCATGGCCTGATTGCGAACGCCTCCGGCGAGTTTACCCGGCCAGTAAAGAATCAGCGGCACGACCAGCGTGGGCTCATAGAGCCCGTGATGGTCGAACCAACACTCGTGCTCATACAGCGTCTCGCCATGGTCGCCGGTGATCACGATGAGTGTGTCTTCCGCGATGCCCAGTTCCTCGACCCGCGTCACCAGCCGCTGGATACACGCATCCATATACGCCAGGGCGCCATCATACTGCGCCGTCACAAAATCAGCGTCACGGATCCCCGGCGGCAGCCACGACAAAATGTAATCCGCAAACGGTTTAAACTCCCGCACCGCCTTCATGGTGTTCGGCAGCTTGGTGCTGCAAGGGTTCTTCGAATAAAACAACGTGTCGTATGGTGGCGGCGGATAATACGGCGAGTGGGGGTCCATGTGGCGCAAATAGAGCATCCACGGTTTGCCCGACGCGTGCAGACGTTCCAATTCCGGCAGCACGGCGTTGTTCAGGCTCTCGGCCTTGCGCGATGGCCGCTCTTCCCACGGCCCGCCCCAGCTCTGGTAATCGAGATACTTATCGAATCCCCGGTACCATTTGCCGTGTCCGACCATAATCGACCGGTACCCTGCCGGTTTTA
>SLSB01000668.1 GCA_007130675.1 Candidatus Hydrogenedentota bacterium
ATCGCCCGTATGGGCACATGTGCTTCCATGCGCGGCGCCTCATCGGTTTGCTCTTCACCGGCCCATGCGCCATGCGCAAGCATCAATGCAATGACGCTGACAATCATGCCAGTTACGCAGATTGAATGGTCTTCCTTTCGCATCCGAGCCCCCTTTCCCGGCGCTTGTGCGCGCCCGATTATTCGGTATCTCCAGCCAGTATGATTTCACTTACATCCAGCAGATACATCTGGCGTTGGCCCGAGTGTTTCGAGTCGATGCAAATGTAGCGCCCGTCGCGGCTCCAGCTTGGGTGCAAGTCGCACCGCCACTCGTTGTTCTCGGGCCGCTCCTGGTAGAACCGCCCCAGATCCACCAGCTCGCCGTCGCTCGGACGGTACAGCATCAGATTCTGCATGCGTTCGCTGTCGGGATAGGTGTCCGTGAGAATCCATTGCGCGTCGGGCGAATAGGTGCAATGACCGTCTCGAAGCAAGACGCCCGCGCCAACGGCTTCGACATTGTCGGTTTGGTCTTCGTAGAGATGGAAGAAATTGCCCTCGGGTTCGGCCGACCACGCGAGGATGTGTTTCGGGTCGCGCCAGATGAAATGCGAGACCATGCGGTGTCTGCCGAACATGAAGATATCCGAAC
Source organism: Candidatus Hydrogenedentota bacterium (assembly GCA_007130675.1). Taxonomy (GTDB): domain Bacteria; phylum Hydrogenedentota; class Hydrogenedentia; order Hydrogenedentales; family SLHB01; genus UBA2224. The sequence continues at coordinate 634 of SLSB01000668.1, forward strand.
CGTCGGGGTTGGCCGTGAACCCGCGCGTGTACCAGCTCCGGCTGCCCTCCCGGTGCCAGCGGTGCAGGAAGATGAACCGGGTGCCGTCTTGATTGAACAGCAGGTGGTTGAACCAGTGCTTGCCTTTGTCCATGGTGTCGTCCGGCTCGATCTCGACGATATCCGCCAGCGAGATGATCAGGCGAGACTCGCCCGTGGCGATGTCGATAAAGTAGATGCCGTCGTCCTCGGGATACAACACATCTTCGTTGGGATCGGGGAACCCGTTGTAGCCATAGCCGGGCCGGGTCTCGCCGACCCGCGAGAAATTGAGGCTGACCGCGAACCGGCCGTCGCCGCTCACGGTATAGATGGGATGGGGCAGCGTGCGTTTTTCGCCCGAGAAGACGTCGTGAATGACCGAGGCGTAGCCGTTTTCGGTGCGCACGTTGTAGATCACCTCGGTGTCCGAACCCGGCAGCCACTGCAGCATACAGCCCTGCTGCCAGCACCACGCGGTCGTCTCGGCGAAGGGAATCCACGTGTCGCCATCCTCGATATCGACCATGCCCAGCACGATGACGTCATCAGGCCGGGGCGAACGGGCCTCGAAAGTCACCTGGTTGCCGAGCACGTAGCGGTTGGTCGGATCGAACTGGTGTTTATCGTAATACGCGAACCAATGGGCCTCGGGCCCCGAGGTGATCGCCCGCACGGGCACATTTGCCTGCATCCGCGGAGGCTCCTCGGTTTGTTCCTCGCCAGCCTCGGCGTTCCATGCCATCACCAGCGCAATTCCCGCCACAACAATCGCGGCCATCCATACTCCATGTCCATTCATTTGCCTGCTCTCTCCTTATTCCAGCAAGTCCTGCGCAAAATCACGCGCTTGCACCTGCACATTGGGTCCCAATTCGGTTCCTTTGCGGCAATACGGCACAACCAGGCAGCCCTTGGCCTCACATCGCACATATTCCGTATACCGCTTGAAGGTCTCGACGATCAAATCAGCATTGCCTTCCTCGGGGCCGCCCGCCGTCACCAGCAAACCCGCGCGCCTGCCCTCGAGCAGATAGACCGCATCGCCGCCGCTCGGGCGCTGGATAAGGCATACGCCGCGGTCCAGCAGCGCTTTCATGGGCGCCGAAAAACCCCAACAATACAACGGCGACGCCAGAATCACACCGTCAGCCTCGACCATCCGGCCAAAGACTGTCTTGGCGTCGTCCTCCTGCGGACACCCTGTGCCCGCGTCTGCATCCTGACAACTGAAACATCCGTCGCAATAGGCAATGTCGGCATCGACGATGTCGATTCGCACGACCTCATGCCCGCGCGCCTGCAATTCCTTTTCCGTCCACGCCAACACTTTTGCCGTGTTTCCGTCTTTTCGGGGACTCCCCATTATCGTCACAAACCGCATGCACTATTCCTTTCACCCGCGGGCGAAACCCGCAACGTCTTGACATTGTAAACGCGCCAGTACCGTGTTCGACCGTGCGCACAGGGCAGCAGGCCGATACGAACGCGCTTGAATGCCCCACCTACCTACCCTAGCAAATACCCGCGCCGGAAAAAAGCGCCAATGCTTTCCACACGTTAGAAGTGACCAAGGCGAATGACGCAGGATGCCGCAGCTGCGGTAACGTAGACGCGGCATCTTGCCGCGCACTCGTGGAAAACGCCACATCCTGCCGTTGCTTGTCTGCAAATTGATTATGTAATACAGTGTCATGTAGAACATCGAATCACTTTGAGGGCGTTGCAGACGAAGCCGCGATTTGGGATCATGCGCTTTTCACAAGAAAAAGTGGATTGGCTTTACAACGACGGTGCGGGCAGGAGCTTGAAGAAATGAAGCGTCTGAACAGCAACTATAAATATGGGCGTTTGGCTGATATGTTTCATGGCTTTTTTGTTCGCTCGGAAATAAGGCGTTTAACAAGAGAAGGACTACCCCTGTTCAGCAGAGTCAATATTGAAACCCAAAACTGGTGCAACGGGACATGCGAGTTTTGCCCTGTGAATAGGCGAGACAATCCGCGCAAAAAGGCGATTATGCCCGATGCGATGTTCAAGGACATCCTGCGACAGTTGGCGGACTTGGACTACGCAGGACGGCTTGGACTCAACGCAAACAATGAGCCGTTGCTCGATGAAAGAATAACGGAGTTTGCCGCTCTTGCCCGAAAGGCAGTGCCTCGCGCCATGCTATACCTTTTCACTAACGGCACGCTTTTGACGGATTCTAAGCTTAATGAATTGATGAAAAGCCTGGATACTCTTTGCATCACAAATTACGGTGGTACGAAAGCGAGAAAAAGGCTATCGAAGATTGGCGTTGAGAAGTTCGAAGGCAGGGTTGTCATAGATGATTTTGGCTCTCGTGATATACGCACAAGCAGGGCTGGGCAAGCCAAGAACAAGAGCGTTGTTAAGGGGTTGAAGTCACCGTGCATTTATCCTTTTGTTCAGTTTGTGATATGTGCGGATGGCAAGGTCATTCAGTGTTGTGCCGATGCGATTAACTTATCGAATATGGGCAATATAGGAGAACAGCCCTTGACTGGCATTTGGTTTGGGTCAGAGTTTGAAAAAACACGGTCAGCATTGCTTGAATCAAGGCAAGGAAACAAGTTATGCGCCAACTGCGATATGTTTGCTTTTATGCCAGAGCGGTTAGTTTGTATTTCAAGAAAATTGTTTAAGAAGTAATAGAATGAAATCCGACGACAAAATCTTATACGTCATCTTCGCGTTCTTCGCTGTTCTGGCGTCGGCGATATACTTTGCGGCGTTTACAATACGTTGCGAAAAATCCCCCATTTTGCACAGCTGACCAACACGGCGGCTGGCCCGGCGCCTTCCACACCGCCGCGGATAATGATACCCCCAAGTAGCGGCGGCATCTTGCCGCTGTTATTTGGGAGCAAATTTGACAGGGGTGGCGGGGCTTGGTAGAATTCCCCAAATCGACCCGGAGGGGCGTGTCCAAGTGAGTACCATGGCGAGCGTGAAGCACCTTCTCAGCATGTGAGGAGGTTTTTTTTTGCCCGTACTCGATGCCTCCGGGCATAACCGGCGCCAGGATTGTCCATGAGCGAAGAGAAGCATTCCCCTGAAACCACGGTGGTGATGGACCACGAGGCCATCGAGGCGGCGTTGCGGCGCATTGCCCAGGAGATTGCGGCGGCCCATGAAGCCGTTGCCAATATTGCCTTGTTGGGCATTCTGAGCCGGGGACGGCCGCTTGCGGACCGGCTCGCTGACCATATCGCGGCGATGACGGGCGCGCGGCCGCGGGTGGGCGCGCTGGCCACGACGTTGTATCGCGATGATCTGCGCAGCGGGCGTGTGCCGGGTACGGTCGGCAGCGAAACCCACTTCGA
>SLSB01000169.1 GCA_007130675.1 Candidatus Hydrogenedentota bacterium
GACGACCCCGAGGTGCGCACCGAGACCGCCCTGGCGATGGTTGGCATCGCCGGCCAGGCCGACAAAGACAACGAAGAGCAAAAGGCGCTTGCTGTTTCCGCGATGAACACGGTGCTCGAGAAATGTGACGACGACAGAATTCGCGGCAATGCGCAGAGAGTGCTCGATGGGCTGAACTGAGCCAAGGGGCGGTCGTTTCAGATTGATTGCCGCGCCCGCAGGCGGCGTAGTGGGATATGTCCCGGGAGATCTGTCATGAGTTACGGAACGGCCTTGTTTTTCGCGGCATGTGCTTCGCTGGCGGCGGCTTCTGCCGGGCATGCCTTGAACGTCACGGATTTGCGCTGCGAGTATCTCGTTGATCCGCTGGGCATTGACAGCATACATCCACGGTTGAGCTGGCGGCTCGAATCTTCCGCGCGCGGCGTGATGCAGGCGGCGTATCAAGTCCTAGTGGCCGATTCCGAAGACCTTCTCGCCCAAGACACCGGCAATCTGTGGGACTCGGGCCGTGTCGAGTCCAGCCAGTCGGCACTGGTGCCGTATGCGGGCGATGCACTCGAGTCCCGGCAGCGCTGCTATTGGAAAGTGCGTGTCTGGGACGCCTCGGGCGAAGTGTCGGAATGGAGTCCGGTAGCGCGGTGGACGATGGGCCTGCTCGAGCCGGACGATTGGACCGGCACATGGATCGGACTGGATGAAGAAGACTATGTGCCCGAGTCGCCGCTGAAAGATGTCCGCTGGATTTGGTTTCCCGAGGATTCGCCCGCGGAGCGCGCGCCCGCGGAAACCCGGTATTTTCGCAAGACGTTCGAGCTGCCCGAAGACAGGGCGGTGGCGAAAGCAACGGCGTATTTTACCGCGGACAACCGGTTTGTTCTGATGATCAACGAGCAGCGCGTGGCGTCGGGCAGCAATTTCAATGCCGCGCCGCCCGCGGATGCGACCAGAGCCCTCGAGACGGGGACCAATGTCATCGCCATCGAGGCGGAGAACTTCGGCGATGCGCCGAACCCGGCCGGACTGATAGGCGCACTGGTGATCGAGTTCGAAGATGGCGAGCAACTTAGCGTAGCCACGGATGGCACGTGGCGGGTTACCACGGATGCGCAGGCCGACTGGTATTACCCCGCGCTGGATGTTTCGGCATGGCAGCGCGCCATGGACCTCGGTGAATATGGCATGGGCCCGTGGGGAGAAATCGCCACCGAGGAATCGCGCCGCCTGAGCGCGCGGTATCTGCGCCGTGAATTTCAGGCCGAAAAGCCGGTGCGCCGGGCGACCGCATACATCTGCGGATTGGGCCTGTTCGAGTTATACGTCAACGGGACGAAAATCGGCGAGGATGTGCTGGTTCCCGCTCTGACCGACTATACAAAACGCGCGTTCTATCTCACCTACGATGTCACCGAGGCCGTCGAGCAAGGCGAAAACGCCCTCGGGGTGATTCTCGGAAACGGGCGCTACTATGCCCCGCGCACGAAATCGCCCACGCGTACCCTCACCTACGGTTATCCGAAACTTATGTTCAACCTGCGCATCGAATATGCCGACGGCACCTTCGAGGATATCGACTCGGACGAGGCGTGGAAGCTCACAACCGACGGGCCTTTGCGCGAGAACAACGAATACGACGGCGAAGTCTATGACGCGCGCATGGAACTTACCGGCTGGGACATGCCCGGCTACGACGACAGCGGCTGGCGCGCGCCCGAAGTCGTCGAGGGACCCGAGGGCGTACTGACGGCCCAAATGACCCCGCCCATCCGGATCACCGAGACGCGGCGGCCGATCTCGGTAAACGAGGTCGAGCCCGGCGTGTTTATTTTCGACATGGGCCAGAATATGGTGGGCTGGTGCAGATTCGAGGTGCAGGGACCCCGCGGCACGGTGGTGCGTATGCGGCACGCCGAGACGCTCAAAGACGACGGCAACCTCTACATGGCCAATCTGCGCGGCGCGAAATGCACGAACACCTACATCCTGCGCGGCGGCGAACCCGAGTCTTACGAACCCCGGTTTGTGTTTCACGGATTCCGCTATGCCGAACTCACGGGATACCCCGGTACGCCGGATCTCGACACCCTCGTGGGGTGTGTGGTGCACGACGATCTCGAGCGTGTGGGCCATTTCGAGAGCTCGCACCCACTTCTGAATCAGTTGCACGAAAACATTGTCTGGGGCTTCCGCGGCAACTACCGCAGTTTCCCGACGGATTGTCCGCAGCGCGACGAGCGCCAGGCATGGCTGGGCGATCGATCCGAGGTGTGCCGGGGCGAAAGCTATGTGCACAACATCGCCCCGCTGTACACGAAATGGTTGCAGGACATCGAAGACGGTCAGCGGGAATCGGGCAGCATCTCCGACGTTTCGCCGCCCTATTGGCCGCTGTACAACGACAACGTTACCTGGCCGAGCACGTTTATCATCGCGCCCGGCATGTTGCACGACCAGTACGGCGACGCCGGGCCGATCGAGACGCATTATGACGCCATGGTCCGGTGGATCGACCACATGAGCGGCTATATCGAGAACGACCTCATGCCGCGTGACACGTATGGCGACTGGTGCGTGCCGCCCGAGAGCAAAGAGCTGATACATTCGCAGGATCCCTCGCGAAGAACGAACGGCACGCTTCTGGGCACGAGCTATTTCATCTACGATCTGACTCTGATGGCGCGGTATGCGCGCATGCTTGGAAAAGACAACGATGCTGCCCGGTTCGAGGCCCTTGCCGAGCGGATGGAGAAGGCGTTCAACGAGGAATTCTTCGACCCCGAGACCCAGCTCTATGACAATGGGACTCAGACCTCCTCGGTCCTGACCTTAGCCTTCGATCTGGTACCCGAGGGCCATCGCGAGGGCGTGTTTAACAATCTCGTCACCAATATCGCCGAGAAGACCGACAGCCATATCGGCACGGGACTGGTCGGCGGGCAGTGGCTCATGCGCACGCTCAGCGACAACGCCCGTCCCGACCTCGCATACACGCTGGCCACGCAGACGACCTACCCGAGTTGGGGGTACATGATTGAAAACGGGGCCACGACCATCTGGGAGCTGTGGAACGGCAACACGGCGGACCCGGCCATGAACTCGGGCAATCATGTCATGCTGGTGGGCGATTTGATGACGTGGTTCTACGAATATCTCGGGGGCATCCGACCCGCCCCCGATGCGCCGGGATTTCAGAGCGCCGTGATCAAACCCTATGTCCTTGGCGATCTGACGCACGTCAACGCCACCCTGGACACCCTATATGGCCGAATCGCCTCGCATTGGCGCAAAACCAGCGAAGAACTCGCGCTCGATGTCACTATTCCACCGAATTGCCGGGCGGTAATCGCCGTGCCCACTCTTGGAAAAGCCAATCCGGTCATCACCGAAGACGGCGAGACCGTCTGGCGGAACAACCAATTAGAGGACGGCCGTACAGGCATCTCGGCAGGATGGCAAGATGGCGACTGGGTTGCGTTTACGGTGGGTTCCGGCGAGTACCGGTTCGTCTGCCGGTAGGCAGCGCTGGTTCGCACATCTGGACAAGGCAACGAATACGGCCCGCCAGACAGCGGCCGCCCAATGCACATCTCAGAGGCGCGTCTAGGAATTGTCCTCCGCCGTGGACGGCTCCTCTGCGCGCCCCGGAAGTTCGCCGGCCCGGGACATCAGGATGGCGATCCATCGCGTCATCTCGAAGTGTGAAAACACGATCGCCATCACGGCCGTGACAGGCACGGAGAGAAACATGCCCGCCATCCCCCACAGCATGCCCCAGAAAACCAAGGAGAGAACAACGGCCAAGGGGCTCATATTCAGGGTGCGGCCCATGAGGCGCGGTTCGAGAAAGTTGCCGATTACGATCTGAATCGCCGTGATACCGGTAACGACAATGACGAAGGGGCGGAAGCTTTCAAACTGCACAAGCGCAAGGGCCGCCGGCAGTGCCGTGGCGACAAGCGAACCGATATTCGGGATGAAATTGAACACAAAGATCAGCA
>SLSB01000242.1 GCA_007130675.1 Candidatus Hydrogenedentota bacterium
GCCACGTTGCGGGCGATGCGCAGCGGCGCGAGACGCGAGGATATCGAGGCGCTGCGGGCGAATCTATCGGCGGCCGAAACGCGCCTTGCTGAAGCCGAACTGCAGTATCAGCGGCACAAGAACTTGTACGAACAGGGGGCGATAGCCCAGGCTGCATATGATCACGCGAGGACCAATTACGAGATGGCCGCCGCAGGCGCCGAAAGTCTTCGCCAGGAACTCGAGAAAGCGCGGCGCGGTGCCCGTGCCGAGGAAATCGAGGCGATGGAGAAACAGATTGCTCGGCTCGAGGCGGACCGCGATGCCGCGCAAAACGCGTTGGCTGACACCCGCCTCGTTGCGCCGTTCACCGGGTTTGTGGCGGCGAAATACGCTGAGAATTATGAAACGGTACAGGCGGGGCAACCCATTGTGAGCTTTCTTGATTGCTCGGCCATCGAGGTGCAGGTTGGCATTCCCGAGGAGATGGTCGCACGGGCTGACCGTTTTGCCCGTTTCGCATGTGAATTCGATGCGTTTCCCGGTGTGCGTCTCGATGCCCAACTCAAAGAGCTTGGCCGCACTTCGCGCGACGCCGGGCAAACGTATCCGCTGACGGTTTCTGTTGCCCCGCCCGAGAACGTGCCGCTCCGCCCTGGAATGGCCGCGACGGTGCATATCTATCTCTCGAAGGAAGACGCGCCGGTTTTCGTGGTGCCGGTGGAAGCCGTCGCGACGGACCTCGAGGGCCAGTGGCGCGCATGGGTCTATGAACCGGCGTCGGGCCGCGTCTATCCGCGAGAGGTGACCGTGGGCGAGTTGACCTCGAGGGGTATTGCAGTGACAGGCGGCCTCGAGTCCGGTGAGTGGGTGGTGACCGCCGGGGTTCATTATCTCGAAACCGGCCTGAAAGTGAAACCGCTCGAACAAGAGGAATCCGGGGCGCAACCCGCGTGATTTGCCCGCGCGATTGTCTTTGGGAAAGGGAATGAGTCTCACTGAGTATACCCTCAAATACCGCCCGGTAGTGTTGTTTCTGCTGGTCCTCACCGTGGCCGCGGGTTTCCTGGCGTATTCAAATTTGGGCCAGCTCGAGGATCCTGAGTTCACCATCAAGCGCGCGCTTGTGATCACGCCTTATCCCGGCGCGTCGCCCATCGAGGTCGAGGAACAGGTCACCGACGAAGTCGAGAAAGCCGTGCAAGGCTTGGCGACTCTTGACAGGGTGCACTCGATCTCGAGGGCGGGGCTGTCCCTTGTATATGTTGACATCGACCAGAAATACCGCGCGCCGGATATGCCCGCGATCTGGACCGATTTGCGCCACAAGGTCGCCGATATGCAGCCGAAGCTGCCGGAAGGGGCCATGCCGTCGCAGGTTATGGACGATTTTGGCGATGTGTTCGGCATTTTCTTGGCGTTGACCGGCGACGGCTACACCTATGCGGACCTGCGCACCCACGCCGAGATGCTGCAGCGGGAATTCCTGCTGGTCGAGGATGTGGCGAAAGTCGAAATCTGGGGTGTTCGTGAGGAATGCATCTACGTGCGGTTTTCGCGGGCGCGGCTGGCCGAGGCGCGCGTTCGCCCCGAGATGCTCATTGACACGCTGCAACGCCAAAACGTGATCATCGACGCAGGGTCCATCGAAGCTGGCAGCGAACGTATTCGCCTTACGCCCACGGGAACCTTCCAGTCGGTCAGCGAAATTGGGGATTTGGTGTTGCGGGGACTTCCCCAGGAGGATCTCGTGTACCTGAGGGACGTGGCCGAGGTCGAGCGCGGCTACGTCGACCCGCCTCAGGCACTCATGCGGTTCAACGGCAGGCCGGCTATCGGAATTGCTGTTTCGACCGTTCCCGGCGGCAATGTGGTCGCCATGGGCGAGGCCTTGCGCGCGCGCCTCGACGAATTGACATCTATGCTCCCCCACGGCATGGAACTTGGCGACGTCGCTTTCCAGGGCGAGACCGTTCGGCAGGCTGTCAGGACGTTCGTGCTCAATCTGGGGCAATCCGTGACGATTGTCATTATCGTGCTGCTGATCACGATGGGGTTGCGCAGCGGACTTATCATTGGCAGCGGACTGGTGCTTACTATTCTGGGCTCGTTCGCGGTGATGTATGTGATGGATATCGATTTGCAGCGCACTTCGCTTGGCGCGCTCATTTTGGCCATGGGGATGTTGGTGGATAACGCCATCGTGGTAACCGAGGGCGCGCTGATCCGGCTGCAGCGGGGTGAGTCGCGAAAGACTGCCGTTACGCAGCCCGTGCGCGAGATGGCATGGCCGCTGCTTGGAGCGACACTGATAGCGATTCTGGCTTTCCTGCCGGTCTTTCTTTCGGAAGAGGATACGGGGGAGTACACCGCAAGCCTGTTTCAGGTGGTGGCGATATCGCTGGGTATCAGTTGGATCCTGGCGGTGGTCGCGACCCCTGTGCTTTGCGACATGTTTCTCGAAGTCAGCGCGAAGAAGAGTGGTCAGGATCCGTATGCGGGGTGGGTGTACCGGTCATACCGGCGTGTCCTCGAGGCGGCGTTGCGCCACCGTGTCGTGACGATCGGGATCATGCTCGGGCTTCTTGCGGCCGCAGGCGTTGGATTTCAGTATGTCGAGCAGAGTTTCTTCCCGAGTGCCACACGGGCACAGTTCATGGTCGATTATTGGCTCCCTGAAGGTTCACGCATCGAGCAGGTTTCCGAGGATATCGCGCGCATCGAGGCTTATCTCGAGGATATGCCCGAGGTGGTGAGCACCGCGGCATGCATTGGTGCGGGACCTCCACGCTTTTATCTTCCGTATGAACCCGAGCTGCCCAACTCGAGTTACGGCCAGATTATCGTGAATGTAGCGCACGAGCGCGATGTCGGGCATGTAATTCCGCAGGTCGAGGCGTATGTAAAGAGCGCGTTCCCATTGGCCGAGCCGCGCGTGCGCGAGTTTCCGCTGGGTCCCGCAAATCCATTCAAGATCGAAGCGCGCTTCAGCGGGCCTGACCCGAGGCAACTGCGGCTTCTTGCAAACCGCGCCAAAGAAATTATGGCGAGAACCCCCGGCGCGAAAGATATTCGCGACGACTGGCGTCAGCGCGTGAAAACGTGGGAACCGGAATTCTCGCAGCCGCGTGGGCGCCGGGCTCTGGTGTCGCGGCAAGATGTGGCGCTGGCTTTGCGAAGGGTGACTGAAGGCATCCCTGTCGGGTACTACCGGGAAAGGGACCAGCTCCTGCCCATCATCGTCAAGGCGCCCGACGAAGAGAAGCGTAATCTTGACGATCTCGCCAACGTGCCCGTCTGGGGGCTGGGGCCGGTCAGTGTCCCTTTAAGCCAGGTGGTATCCGAGGTTCGGCTTGAGTGGGAAGATCCGATCCGGCGCCGCCGGAACCGGCAGCTTACGATCACGGCGCAGTGCGAACCCGAAGGCGGAGACGCCGACGCGCTGCTCGCGGAACTTCGTCCGCAGATCGAGGCGATAACGCTGCCCGAGGGTTACCGGCTCGAGTGGGGCGGGGACTACGAAGACGCGACACAGGCCCAGGAAGGCGTTTTCGCGAAGCTGCCGATCGCGCTGATGGGCATGGCGTTGATCGTCGTGGTCCTGTTCAACGCATTTCGCCAGCCTCTGATTATCGTGCTCATTCTGCCGCTGTCACTCATCGGCATTACCGTGGGTCTCCTGGTCACGGGCCAGCCCTTTGGCTTCATGGCCCTGGTGGGGGCCCTCAGTCTGTTCGGCATGCTGATTAAGAACGCCGTCGTGCTCATCGACCAAACCGACAGCGATATTCGCTCGGGCGAAGCACCCTATGACGCCGTCGTGCAGTCTTCGGTGAGCCGTCTGCGCCCCGTGATGATGGCGTCGATGACCACTGTGCTCGCCATGACCCCCTTAGTGACCGATCGGCTTTTCAGCGCGATGGCCGTGGCCATTATGTCGGGGCTTACCTTTGCGACCGTGCTTACGCTCATCGTCGTGCCCGTCCTTTACGCCATATTCTTCGGCATCGC
>SLSB01000698.1 GCA_007130675.1 Candidatus Hydrogenedentota bacterium
GTGGCCCACAACTGCGTACTCATCCACCAGCCGGACGAACCCCCGGCCAACTACTGGGGCGGAACCGTCAGGGCGAATCATGGCGGCCAGCATGACCGGCTCGGATCCGAGGTGACGGCGTTCGAAACCAACGACGATTTTGTGTACGCGGCAGGAGACGGAACCAAGACGTATTTGCACGGCGGCGGCAACGGGTTGCCCGAAAAGGCCAAGGAAGTCACCCGTCAGATTATCTTTTTGCCCCCTTCCCACTTCATCGTCTTCGATCGGGTGGAAACCACCGATCCTGACTACAAGAAGGAGTGGCTGCTGCATACCGCCCATGAGCCGCATATTGACGGCAAAACATTCCGTGCGGAACACCGCCAAGGCCGTATGTTTTGCCGCACGTTGTTGCCGGAGGACGCAGTCATCGAGCTCGTCGGCGGTCCCGGCAAGGAATTCTGGGCGGCAGGCCGGAACTGGGACATCGTTGATGACGGACTTACCGACGAAGAACGGGCAATGATGGGGCAATGGCGGGTCGAGGTCAGCCCAGGCGCGGCGCGCGCGAAAGACATATTCTTACACGTCATCCAAACGGGCACTCAAACCATGGAACACATGTCCCACGTCGAGTTGGTCGAAAAAGACGCGGGCATGGGCGCGCGCTTGGTCCGCGACGGCGAAACCTGGGAGGTGACCTTCCGGGTTGACGGCCCGCTTGGCGGCCACATTCGGCGCGCGGGCGGACCCCGGCCCGCGCTGGACCGCGCACTGACGCAATCGGTCCAACCGCAAACCGGCATCTGGGCGCGTTAGCGATTCGCCGTTATCGAGCAGCCGTCACCTGTTTGTGCAAGGCGTTGAGCATTTCCACGGCGGCATCGACCATCGCTTCTCCACCGCCCGGCGCGAGGCGTGAATTGACGGCCTCGTAGTCGCCATGCCGGAATCCTTCCTCGGTGGGCACATAGGCGATGTGGGCGTTGGCCAACTCGATGACGAGCGTATGCCGGAAGGGCGAGCGCTCCTTTAGATCGAGGCCGAGTTCAACGAACAACTCCCCCGGCATCGTCACAATCGCCGTGTCGGCGCTGATGCGGAACGCATGGACCTCGACCGGCAGGATCCAGGGTTCGCCTGACGCGCCGGGCGGGATGGCGGGCTGATGGATATCGTGAAACGCGCGCGAAGCACCCGTAGGGCCTGGCTCGATGCCCTTGTTCTTGCGTGCGGCGTTCAACGACAGAATCTTGAGCGCGCGCCGGCGCTGTAGAAAAGCTCGCTCCGCATACAGGCCACCCGCTTGGTAATCCCGCGCCCACGCCAGCTCATCTTCCGTAAAATCTTGCATGGGCCAGAACACGGTGCGCGACATTGCCCCAAGCGTTGCGTCTTGTTCCGAGCGATTATCCAGATTTGCCCGGATCGCCGCGCCGAGCGTCTCGCCAATATCCCGGGTGGTCAAGCGCTCACCGCCCTTGACGTCGACATGATTGAGGTTCCCGCACGGGCCCGTGCCGAAGATCGAGATGAAGGCTTCTCCGAACTCTTCGCGCAACGATTGCGCCAAATAATGGGGGTAGTCGGGGTGGAACTCAGTTCCACCTACGGTGTCGAGGTGATTCGCAAAATTGGCCAAGCCTCCGAGCGGTTGACCGTCTGCGCCGCGAAACAGCACCGTGAGAACTTCCGGATCGATGGGACCCGTGGGCCGCACGGCGTCGGGATTGTTTCGGCCGGGATTCATGCGCACGCGGCCGTCTGTCAGGAGAAACCGGCGGTTGAACGACACGCCGTCCTCCTCGGCGCTTAGTGTGTCGACATGGACTGGGGCAAGCGCGTTATGCGCGTCCAGGGCTGCTCCCGCCGCCTGTTCGATGAGCCGTGCCACGTAGCCTTGTTCCAATTCCTCGGTTAAGTCTCCCGCAGCTTCCGCATCCGCGTACTGGCGCAGTTCCTCGAAGTAGTCGGGACCGGTGTGGGTGTGCGTTGCGGCGACGCTGACATGTTCGAAGGGGATGCCCGTCTCGGTCGAAACCTGCTTGCGGATGCGCGCGGACAATGCGCGCGGCGCGCCAATAATGTCACACAGGATAAGCGCAGCCGATTCGTCGCCCTGCCGAAGGACGAGCGCCTTGGCGTATAGGGAATACGTAACGCCCGTGCTTTCGCCCCGATAGCACGGGTAGCCCACCTCGGGCGTTATGTCGCGCACTCCCAGCCCAGCCTCGAATGGCGGGCTGGCTGCATGGACCACGGCCGGAACGATGACAAAGAGCGCACACAACAAGACGATCTGCGTTACCCTGCGTTTCCGATTCTGCAAACACCACATTAGAAGGCTCCCTGTGAATGTCTTGGCGCACGGCAGCGGGGACCACGGAATCATCCCGCTCGCCTCATTGCGCCCGGTGTTTAAGCTGGTGTAGCACGCTCACGTTGCGCATGTCAAAAGCCTAGCCGGCCACGGTTGAGTGCAGCGGCGTCTTCATGCTAGCCTGCGTTTTCAGAAAAACTTTGCACGCCGCGGGAATTGCGTCTCGCGCTCAGAGATGGAGGAATAAGACAGTGCGTGGTGCTGGAACCATGAATCGCCGGGATTTCCTGGGGGCCTGTTCCGCAGGACTTGCGTGGGGGCTCTTGTCACAGGGCAGAAAGGCAGCTGCCAATACGGGAAAACGCCCGAATATCATCCTGTTTCTCGTGGATGACATGGGGTGGCAGGATACTTCCGTGCCGTTCTGGACGGAAGAGACGCTGTTCAACCGGCATTTCCGGACGCCGAACATGGAACGCCTGGCGAATATGGGGGTCCGCTTCACAAACGCCTACGCGCACGCGGTCTGCAGTCCGACGCGCACGTCGATTATGACCGGCTGGAGTCCCGCGCGCCACCGTGTCACGAACTGGACCCTGAATCCCGATCAGGACACCTCGCGCGGATGGGCGCCCCGGGATTGGAAGAAGGAAGGGCTGCAGGCCGATGAGATTAACCTGGCGCAACTGCTCCAGGATGCGGGCTATTTCACCATCCATTGCGGCAAGGCGCACTGGGGCGCGCGCGGTACCAGCGGCGAGGATCCGCGAAGGCTCGGGTTTGACGTGAACATCGCGGGTCATGCCGCCGGCGCGCCGGGCTCGTTTCAAGGGCTCGATAACTTCGGCAACGCCGAGAGTGACGAACACACCCTGCCGTGGGGCGTGCCCGGCCTCGAGCAGTATCATGGCCAGGACATAGACCTTAGCGACGCGCTCACTCTGGAGGCCGTAAAGGCGTTGGACAGAGCCGCCGAGGCTGGCAACCCCTTTTATCTCTACATGTCCCACTACGCGGTGCACACGCCCATTCAGCCGCATCATCGCTTTATCGAGCATTACAGGGGCCGCGAATATCCGGGGACGGATATCGAGATTCCGCCCGTGGAGGCCAAATACGCGTCGATGGTGGAAGGGATGGACGCGAGTCTCGGCGCGCTGTTGGACAAGGTGGAGGAACTGGGCGAAGCTGAATCTACTCTGGTGATATTCACGTCCGACAACGGTGGACTGAGCGCACACGCGCGCGGCACGACGCCGTACGGCACGGGACTGAATACGCATAACCGGCCGTTGCGCGCAGGCAAGGGCTCGGCCTATGAAGGCGGCACGCGCGTGCCCTTCATCGCCGCGTGGGCGAAACCGGCGCAAGACACCCCCCTGCAGTCAGAGCTGCCTATCGAACCGGGCAGCGTTTCCGTGCAACCCCTCATCTCGGAAGACCTTTTCCCGACCGTGCTGGGGATCGGAGGCGCGCTTGACAGCGTCCCTGCCACGCATCCCCTCGACGGGCGGGATCTGCGGCGTTGCCTGAGCGGCACGGAGGCGGACCTCGACCGGCCGCTGTATTTTCACTACCCGCACACGTGGGGACCGTCGGGGCCGGGCTACGAGCCGCACAGCGCCATGCGCGTGGGCGATTGGAAGGTTATCTATTTCTACATCCCTCGACGCTGGGAGCTGTA
>SLSB01000154.1 GCA_007130675.1 Candidatus Hydrogenedentota bacterium
TGAATACGTTGCCGTCTGTTTCTTCGACAGGTTTCTCGCCAACGGAGCGGTAGTTCTCGACAATCCGCCACATGATGTTTCCGGAGCCGCTGAAAAGCACGTTGTCTTTGAGTGACTCGACGGCATCGACGTGGATGAGTGTAATGCCGCCTCCTGCGTGAATAATGTTGCCCTCGATGGTGAAGCCGCGGCTTCTGTGCAAGGTGATTTCGGCATGGTCTTCGGTTATGAATACGTTGTGGCGGATGGTGTTGTTGACGGCCATGTGGTTGTGCGAAGGCCGGGCGACGTTGACCGACACGTTGCCCTCGACCAGGCAGTTCTCGGCCTGTTCGTCGAGGTAATAGGCCGACGCACCGTAAGTGCCCATGTCCACGATATCGTAGACATAGTTGCCGCGCAGGGTGATGTCTTTGCAGAAGCCGACGTAGATGGCCGCGCCGTCGCTCAATTCGCGCATGACCCGGTAGATGCGGTTCGAGGCGATAACGAGGCCATTGCCGCCGCCGCAGATGCCCGTATACGGCGTGTCGTGGATTTCGTTGTGTATGACCTCGACCCGCGTGCCGCTGCAGCGAAGACCGAGCGCGCTCGGGTAGGCAAGGCCGATGTCGTGGATGCGGTTGTCCGCGACAAGGCCTTCGACGCCGTCTTGCACGGCGATGCCGCCCGCGCCATTGTGGCGCACGTGGCACCGCTGGACGCGCACATTGTCGACCTTCCACGTTTTGAGTCCGTACCCGCCCACACTGAAGATTTCGAGGTCCTCGAACACACAATCCACGGCATGCGACGCGGTCAGCGCACCCTCGAATTGCAGCGCGCCGAACCCGCCCGCCTTGAGCGGCGTATTGGCCACGGACAAACGCAGTCCCCGGATCGTGATGTCGCGTACCCGTTTGTCTTCTTTGCCCCAAATACGCAGGATCACACCTGTTCGCGGCGCAACAACCACCGCCGAGGCCATGTCTTCGCTCTCGAGGGGCCAATACACCACCTTGCCTGCCGACCTGTCGAGATACCACTGGCCCGGCTCGGCCATCCCCTCGCGGAGATTCCAGACCACGTAACTTTGTACGCCGAATGCGCCGGGGGGGTGGCCCGTCGGGGTCGAGAAGGTGAGCGTGTCTGCTTCGGCGTCCATGCTCTCGACACCTACGAGCGATTCGTCCCACATGTGATAGACGGTCACTTCCGCGTTCTTGACATCGAACCACGGGCCGAGGTCTTCGGGACGGTACTGCATGGAGGTCAATTCTTCATCCGTCGGCTTCCGCCTCCATCCCCCGCCGGTTGAACTCATCCACGGGACATTGAACTCGGTGAGGTGCTCGAACCTTCCCTCGCGGGGCAGGCGGGCTCGCTTGCAGAAGCGCCCGTTGACGGACAGCATGCGGAAGTCCCACGAGCCGTCGGCCACTTCGGGCAGCGGCGCGGCCCAGAATTTTTCGCCATCGGTCTGCCATCCCTCGATGCGTGTTCCGCCGTAGAGGATGGGCCGCGCACCCGGTGCGGCCTCGATGGTCAGACGGCTGTCGCGATGATCCAGCACTAAAGTCTGCGAAAAGAAGTACTCGCCTTCCGCGATCACAATCCGGCGCGGAACCTCCGTTCCTACATGCCGCGCGGCATCGCGGGCTGCCTCGAGCGTTGCCAGGGGGCCGTCCGAACCGTCCGGGAGTGGCTGGGCGCTTGTCCCCGGCCATTCATCGTTGCCGTCGGGGCTTACGTAGAACGTCGCCGCCGCCGTCTCTTCCGCGAAAGCACCAGTCAAAAAGACCAGACCCACCGCTGCGAATGCCGCCGCTCGGAATCCTGCGCCGCTCATAGGGTGACCTCCTCTTGCCTCGTTGGCCATGGAATTGTGGTGCTCCCGGCCCGACCTTTTTGTCGGTTCCCGCGGTTACTCTCCGGCCGCGTCCGGTGCGGCGGGACCGAGGATGGCGTAAGTGCGGGGCTGGGTGTCCGTAGCGGTCAAAGCATCCGGTGTCGCGCCGGGCTGCTGGCCCTCGACCCGTGCCCACCCGGTATCGGGGTCGTGGGCGTAGATCGCCAGTGCCGAGCTATCGATACCGTCGGGCAGGACGAAGTCCGGATACATGGTGATGCGGACGGTCAACGCAACACCCTGAGTCGACACGGACAGCGCAATAAACCTGGAGTAGGCGCGCAACCCATCCGGAAGCGGGGCGGGCGGCTCGTCCGAGACGCGGGTAAATGCACCTATGGACGCTTCGGCCTCGATTGCGAAATGAGCGCGGGTTTCCTCAGCCGCAAGCTCGATGGAGCGTCCCCAAGCCAGCACGGGCCTGTCGGGCCGTTCCGGCGCGGGGATTCTGGGCAGACTCGGCGTTTCGGCCGGAGCCGCTGGCTCGGGTGCGACGGGTTCAGGCGCGGGTGCGGGCAGAGCCGGCGCGGGAACCTCGGCTTCCATGGGAATGCCTGGCTCGTCGGGCAGCGGTTGCTCGACGACCACGCTTTCGGAGGTAAGGACGGCGTAGACCCCTGGCTGCGTATCCGAGCCTACGACCGCGTTCGCTGCAGAATCGAAATGCTGGTCGTCCAGGCGCTGCCAGCCGGTTTCGGGCCGGTATACATAGAGGTGACCACTGTCCGTGACGCCTTCGGGAATCGAGAGCATAACCTGGACGGTTGCGGATGCCGACGGCACAGATCGGTGTACACCCACAAACGGCGTAAGGGCGGAAAGGCCTGCCGGCAACGGCGCCGGAATGGTTTGGGAGGCGCTTGCGAAAACCCCGAGCGATTCCTGCGCTTGCACGCGAATCGTTCCCCATTCGCCCGGAATGGCGATCTCGGTGCTCTTTCCCCAAGCAAGCGCGGAACGGGCCGCTCCTTCCGGAACGGCAGGGCCTGTCGCCGCTGGGCGCCTCGAGGGGGGCAACGTTGCCTGAGCTTCAGGTTCGACAGGCGGGTCACCGGCCAGGGGCAGATCATCTTCGACAGGCTCGGCAAGTAGCGGTGCTGCTGGCAACGCCTCGGGGGCCAGATCCTCAGCCGCCGCTATCTCGAGGGGCGGTTCGGCCATGGCCTCGAGAGGGGGCGTTTCTTCGGGAAATACCGCGGGAAGTGCGCGCAGCCGCGCAGGCCCGAGCACGACGCACGTCGGCGTACCTTCAAACCGCGCGCGCAGAATGCGGGTCTCGGCGTTGACGTGCTGCTGTGGCACCGCGACCCAGCCATATGCAGGGTCGAACACATACACGGCAAGCTGGTCAACGCCATCTCCCTCGAGCACCGAGGGGGGGACAAATATCGCGGCATCGATTTCGACGGGTACACGCCGGTGTTCGAGCACCGGGGTCACAAACACGGTATACGGGGCCATGCCGTCTGGCAGCGGCGCGGGGGGGACGGCCGTGGTCTCGAGGCGCACGGACACCGGTATGGGGGCCTCGATACCAAACACGCCCTGCATGCCCACGGGGCGCAGCGCGGGCCGCCTGCCGAATGCGCGCTCGGCATAGCGTTGCACATCGCTGTCGAGGAAATGGTTGATCTTGAATCGCCGCTCGGAGAACAGCCGGAGCTGGTCGGCAAAATGCTCGGATGCCGGGTCCTCGGATACGCCGCCGGGCAGTACGCTAACAGATTCGGGGGTCTGGCCAAACTGGACCGCCATGGCATACGCATAGCCGTAACTCGGAAAGAGCTTTCTTCGAGCCGCGCCGTAGCCGGCGGTCACGACGAGGGGTTCGCCAGCCAGCCCGCCCGGAATGGGTTCTTCATGATTGCCGCGCCGCAATCGGTGCACCTCGCCCCACGGCACCTCGATGGCGTCGTGCAGATTGCGCATTTCGCGGGCGGCGTGCGAGGCGGCCTCGAGTGCTATGTCTTTGGCGTGTGGCGTCTGGTGCAGGAATTCCTGATAGAGCATGGCATCGGGCACATCGTTTCCTGCCAGTTGCCGGAAAGCGGTCCACCACGTATTGAAAACGGTCATGCCGGGACTATTGGTTTCAGCCACGAAGTTCCACGCGCGCAACACGTCGAGGGCTCGGCGGGTATCGGGATGAGCCGCCTCGAAAAAACCGTCCCTGCTGTCGGTCCACTCGATTAATTGGGGCACAGCGGCCGCCGCAAACGGCACGAGGACGTCGTAGACCATTGCCTGCGCTTCCTGGAAGGTCCGCCGCCCCATTCCGAGCAGATGGCGTGCTCGTTGGGCGCGGAAGGTGTCGCGGTCCGCGGCCAGCCACAACGGCACGGCCTCGGGATTGATTCCCGAGCCCTCGGTTACGCCCCAGGGCGGCGTTCCGCAGGCCTGAAGGTATCCCGAGGCGGGGTTCATCACAGCGGGAAGGGCCTCGAGGGGGACGAGCGGTCCCCATGCGTAGCGGAAGTCGTTTCCCGGCACCGGCATTTCCCAAACGTACGGTTGCCCGTCCATCCCCATGCCGTATTCGCCCTCTCCTGCCTGCGGTCTCTGTTCGAAAGCCATCAGGCTTGGGGGAAGCGTTTTGTAGCCCACTCGTGCGTTGTAGAGGTAGAAGATATTGCCTTCACGATCGGCATACAGGATGTGGAAGCAGGGCAGTTGCCGCATGGCCAGCGCCGCATGGAATTCGCCGAGGTTGCGTGCGGATGCCATTCCCACAAGCTGCTCGAGGGTCCCGAAATCCCAGTACCCCCCGGCCTTGAACACGGCGGGTTCGCCTTGGAAGGTCCCCACGACAGGTCCGCGCCGGGTCAACCGGAAAGGAACGCTGCGCTGGCGCATGCCGGTGGGGGTGTTGACGAAGAAGGGCCGGGCTTCGACGACGTGCCGCATGAGCAGCAGCTGTTCAATGGTCGATTCGAGCTGCATTTTCGTGGGGTCGCCCGGCGGTAGCTCGAGCTGGCCCTCGGGTTGCACATAGATGTCCGCAAAATCGGGATAATTGGGCGTGAGCGCCCAGCCCAGTACCTCGTTGTGGCCCTGCAAGATCACCGGCAACCCGCACAACGTCGCGCCCGCGACATTCATGTGCGGCCCCGCGAGATGGGCCTCGTACCATTGAAATGGGCCGTCATAATGACCGTGGGGATTAATCACGAGGACAGGGGCGCCGGACTCCGTGCGCGCTGGTCCCAGCGCCCAGGCATTTCCCGAGAGCGCCGCGGGGGGCCTGTGAAACGCTCCCGGCAGATCAAAAGGCGCAAAACTCATCAGATACGAGTGCAGCAGGGCCAATACATCACTTGGGCGCGCGCCATCAGCCCACTCAGGCACCAAGGCCGGGTGGTCCGCGATCCACGCATTGACGCCGAGGGCAAACCCCTCACACAGATCGCGCGTCAACGGCGGGGCGTTCTCGAGGGCATGCTCGGCAAGCTCGCTGTGGCCCATTTTCAGGGCAAACGCGTCCGAGTCGGCGTAATCCGGGCCGAATACGGCGGCCGCTCGCCCGGTGGCGATTCGGTACGCCCGCATGAGCGTCTCGAGACGGTCCTCGGCCTGTGCGTAGCCGAACGCAAACGCCAGCGCGCGGGGGTTGTCTCCGTAGACATGCGGAACGCCCCAACCGTCGCGGTAGATCGTGGCTTGTGTCCACAATTGCCCGGGCGGCTGGGCGGCAACTTGCCCCGCAGCCAGCACAAAAATCAAACAACCATACAATCGCACGTTCATGATGCCGCCAGTGTACACTAGATACGCCCGTCCACGGCAAGTTGGCCTCCTGTGAGGGGTCACTTATCATGGTTATAGCGCGACGCCCGGCTTGCAGGGGCACTTGCTCCGATTGCCCTCGTGTGTTCTATCGCGACGTGTGCGTCATGCCGCGCGGCGCTTTCCTCGCTGGGGCCGTTGGGGTCTTGTTGGCCGCGGCTCATCTTCGGGCGCGCACCAGGCATCAGGGGTCAGCGGGTGCATATCGAAGACCAGCCGGGCCTTGTCGCATTGTTCGCTTGGTTGGCCGTTGGCATACGACGCTTCGACCGCACGGCATATGCCCGGACGCCGTGCATATATCGAGCAGTACACGAATTGTCCGATTTCACCTTCGAGAGCAATGCATCGTGGTGGGATGCGCCCCGTTCCTTTCATCATACGACGGAATGGGCCGAGATCTTGGGTCATCTCAACCGGCACGCCGCCGGGCGTTTCATCGTCGCACTCCGCCCAGTAGAAAGACACGCGAAAACATGCACAGCAAGCCCCGCACGAAAGACATGGATTTGGCACAGACGAAAACCCTTTCACTCGAAATACAAGAGCCTTGCGCCTGCACGCGGACAAGGACGTACAGAACCACCGCGGAGGAGCGGCGCAAAGTATAGCACGTGCGATAGTTTCAAAGTCTACGCTGAATTGTGACACTTGCCGGGGGTGGATCAACTTGAGCTGAGTCAGCGTCAGATGACCCAGTTGCCTTGGTTTTAGGGCGGGATTTTTTGGCTGGTTGGGGGACCATCTGGGCGCTTCCGGCGTGCTGACGTTGCCGGTGTCGGGCGGTCAATGAAAAAAATGTCCTTTTGCTGTTTAATTTTAATCAATAAATTCAATAAAATACCGGGTGTCGAGTCTGTGTAATGTTTTGGATAGCAATGTGTTAGGCGGAAATTTCTGTCTTTTTGCCCCGCATCGAAAACCCTATTTCCTCTTATATTTTGTATTGACAAAAGCTGGACACCCCTATATACTGTGGTTTCATAGCGAGTATGTGGTAGCGGAACTGGTTTCCGTGCTTTTTGGCCGTGACGGTTTTGTCAGATGCGTCAAGAGAGAAATTTAGCGGATTTTCCGGAGATTCTCAGTGCGAATTATGATAAAATCGGGTCTGGTTTTGCTTTGTATAAGCGGGCAGCCTTGGGGGAATTGCCTTGCTATTAAGGTGAAAGGCCCTGTTTCGGGAGGGTAAAGCAGTTCGGGCGTACGCGCCGGTTGGTGGGTTCAGGGGGATGCAGTACAGGCGGGAGGAGAACGCATGGGGCTCGCCGGGGAGGGAGCCCCGAGACAACGCACTGGCATGAATGCTCTTGCTTGGGCATTCATGCGGTGAATGGGGAAAGGGACGCACGCATGTTTGATCGGATCCGGAAGCGCGACGGACGAATCGAAAAATTTCATCCGGAGAAAATCACGTGGGCCATTTTCAAGGCCGCCTCAGCATGCGGGGGCGACGATTTTGGCCGCGCGGAGCAGTTGTCGTCCGACGTGATGCACATGGCCACGGAGCGCTTCAATGGCGATCTGCCTGATGTGGAGAGTGTGCAGGATCTGGTCGAGAAGGTGCTGATCGAAAACGGTCACGCGCGCACGGCGAAGGCCTACATTCTGTATCGCGAGAAACGGGCGGGGGCACGCAACCTGAACGCCCTGATCGGCGCTACGATCAGTATGTTCTCGGATTATCTCGGCGATCGCGACTGGCGGATCAAAGAAAACGCCAATATGCAGAAGAGCGTCAACGGGCTCAACAATTACGTTCGTGAATTCTTTACCAAGAACTACTGGCTGCACGAGGTGTATCCGGCTGAAGTGCGCGATGCGCATGAAAGCGGCGACGCGCATATCCACGACCTGGGATGGCTGGGCACGTACTGCGCGGGATGGGACCTGCGTCAGCTTCTGATGCTGGGGTTCGGCGGCGTTCCGGGTAAGGTCGAGAGCCGGCCAGCCAAACATTTGCGGTCATTTCTCGGGCAAATCGTCAACTCGACGTTTACGACGCAGGGCGAATCGGCAGGTGCGCAGGCCTGGTCCAGTTTCGACACCTACTGCGCCCCCTTTATCCGTTATGACAAGATGACCTACGAGCAGGTGAAACAATGTCTGCAGGAATTTATCTTCAACATCAACGTGCCGACCCGTGTGGGATTTCAGTGTCCATTTTCGAATCTCACCTTTGACCTGACGGTGCCGAACACCCTTAAAGACCAGGCGGTGATCATTGGCGGCGAGCCCATAGACGCCAAGTATGGCGAGTTTCAGGCCGAGATGGATATCCTGAATCAGGCATTCTGCGAAGTGATGGAAGAAGGCGACGCCAAGGGCCGGGTGTTCACCTTCCCGATTCCCACGATCAACATTACTCGGGACTTCGATTGGAATTCGCCCTCGGTGGATGCGTTCATGCGTATCACCGCCAAGTATGGCATTCCCTATTTCGCCAATTACATCAATTCGGAGCTGTCTCCCGAGGATGCGGTGTCGATGTGCTGCCGTCTGCGTCTGGATACCTCGGAACTGCGGTTGCGTGGCGGGGGATTGTTTGGCAGCAATCCGCTCACGGGCTCGATCGGCGTGTTTACCGTCAACTTGCCGCGAATCGGCTACTTGTCCTCGACGCTTGATGAATTCAAGACCCGGCTGTGGCGGTTGGTTCAGGTGGGCAAGACATCGCTCGAGATCAAGCGGAAGATTGTGGAGAAGCAGACCGAACAGGGCTTGTATCCGTACTCGGCGCATTATTTGGAGACGGTAAAACAACGCACGGGCGAGTATTGGCACAACCATTTCAGCACGATCGGCGTGTTGGGTATGAACGAAGCGCTCGAGAATTTTCTCGGCGTAGGCATTGCATCGCCAGAAGGACAGCAGTTCGCGGCGGAAATTCTCGAGTACATGCGGGGCTTGCTGGTCGAGATCCAGAACGAGACCGGCCATGTGTACAACCTCGAGGCTACCCCTGCCGAAGGCACCGCGTACCGGCTGGCCAAGCTTGACAAGACGCGTTATCCGGATATTGTCACTGCGGGCAATGGCACTCCCTACTACACCAATTCGACCCAACTCCCGGTGGACCAAACCGAAGATCTTTTCGAGGCGCTCGAGCTTCAGGACGAGCTTCAGTCGATGTACACCGGCGGCACGGTGCTGCATGCGTATCTTGGCGAGAGCATCGAGGACATCGAAGTGTGCAAGCGGCTGGTGCGGCGTGCATTCGAGCGCTGCAAACTGCCGTATCTTTCGCTAACCCCGACGTTCAGCATCTGCCAGGAGCATGGCTACATCCGGGGCGAGCATTTCCGGTGTCCGGATTGCAGTTCCGAGACCGAGGTGTGGTCGCGCGTGACTGGATATCTGCGGCCCGTGGACAATTACAACGAAGGCAAGAAACAGGAGTACTTCGACCGTCGCAAATTCAAGGTGCCGCGTGAGATCATCGAGGAGACGGTTGAGGCGCCGGCCGAAACCGAGTCCAGTGGAGTGGGGAACGTGGCGTGAACATCGCCGGGTTTCAGAAACTGTCTACCGTGGACTGGCCGGGCAACATGGCGGCCGTAGTGTTTACGCCCGGCTGCACCATGAACTGCGCGTTTTGCCATAACCGCATGCTGCTCGAGGTCGCGCCCGGCCCCGGCTTTCCTGTTGCCGGCGTGCTTGATACGCTCGAGAAGCGCCGGGGCTTTCTCGACGGCGTTGTGATTACGGGCGGTGAACCCACCATGCAACCCAGGCTCGAGAGTTTCATTCGGGCGGTGCGCCGACTCGGGTTTGCCGTTAAGCTCGATACCAACGGCGCCCGGCCCGGTGTGCTGCGGGGCCTGATGGCGCGCAACCTCATCGACTATGTCGCCATGGACGTCAAAGCGCCTTGGGACCTCTACGAGGATGTCTGCGGCGGCCCTGTTGACTTGGGCTCCGTGAAATCGAGCATCCGTTGTCTCATCAAAGGCTCGACGCCATACGAATTCCGCACGACTGTGCTGCCCCATTTCCGGCCGGAAGACATCTCGGAGATCGGCCGCGCGATTGCCGGCGCGAAGCGCTACGTTCTGCAGCAGTTTCGGCCACACAAAGAAATCGCCGTGCGCGACCCCCGCTTGGCGTCGCCGCCGCATACCGCCCAATGGTTTGCGGGCCGCGTCGCGGAACTCCGCACGCATCTGGATGACGTGTCTGCCCGGGGGATCGACCTCCGCGCCGTACAGACCGCCTGACGGGGGGCTCAGGGAACGGGACGTATAGGATGTATGGGACTTATGTGACCCCGTCTGCCGTTTGAGCGTCCATCCTTTCCGCAGGAGCGCGGCCAAGACGCGTCTGGCTCTGGTCGACGGCCATTGAGTTCCACAAGGCAGTTCCACGGGGACTGATGTCATGTTTCGCCCGCCCGCTTGCTTCGAGCGGCCCGGCCCATTATCCTCTGAGGTCGAACACACATCGAGGAGGCATCAGCCATGGATCATTCGCAGCGGACAGGAAATACAGGCATTTCGGACACTGGTTTTTCGCGGCGGTCGTTTTTGCAGTGGACGGGTTCGGCGGCGGCGTTGGCGGCGGCTACAGCGTTGCCGGCGGGGCGCGCGTATTCGGCCGAGACGGGCAAGACCTTGCGCATGGGCGTGGTAGGCGGCGGATTCGGCGCGACCTTTCACTGGCACCAGCACCCGAATTGTAAAATCACTGGGGTGACCGATCTGCGCGAAGACCGGCGGATACGCCTGCGCGAACGCTACCAATGCGATGCGGTCTACGATTCGCTCGAGACCATGATCAAGGAAGCTGACGATATTGACGCGGTAGCTGTATTCTCGGGAGCGACCGACCACGTCAAACACACGAAGATGTGTTTCGAGCGTGGCTGGCACGTGGTGGCGGCGTGTCCCGCCTGCGTCACGGTCGAGGAAGCCCATGAACTCAAGGAACTCAAAGAGCAAACCGGTCTGCGCTATATGATGGCCGAGTCGAGTTATTATCGCATGGAAGCGATTTTTGTTCGCAATCTTTACGACAGCGGCGCAATGGGCGAGATCTACTACTCGGAAGGCGACTACTACCACGACCGCGGCGACCTCGAACGGCTGGTGACCAATACAGCGAGCCGGTTCTATATGCCCGATGGTTCGCGAAGCTGGCGCTGGGGCCTGCCGCCGATGCTGTATCCCACGCATTCGCTGTGTTTCCTCACGGGTATCACCGGTGAACGCGTGACAAAAGTCTCGGCTCTTGGATGGGGCACCAAAGATCATCCCTACCTGACCGATAACGCCTACGACAACCCTTTCTGGAACGAGTCGGCGCTGATGTATACCGACCGAGGGCACATGCACCGGTGCAACGTTTTCTGGCTTGTTGCCGACCACGGCGAACGCGCCCAGTGGTATGGCGACGCCGCGGCGGTCTTTATGCCCAGCGTGGGCATCAACAACAGCACCGTGAAGAAGCGCCGCACCGAAGAGGAACGCCCCGCCACCGACACGGTCGAAGTGCCTCAATACTGGCGTGATTCGCCCATGTTGCCGGAGACCATGCGGCACTCATCCGGCCACGGCGGGTCGGCGGTGTTTCTGTCCGCTGAGTTCGTCAATGCACTGCTCGAGGACCGTGAGCCAGCCATTGACGTGTATGAATCACTGGCGATGACCGTGCCGGGGATTGTGGCCCATCAATCCGCGCTCAAAGACGGCGAGCAGCTCCCCGTGCCACAGTTTGATTAGAGTTGAGAGGCCTCCACGGGGAGCCGAAGGCAAAGATGGGGCATCGCTTAATCGCCGCGTGAGTTGGGTTTGCAGACCGCGGTCATCGAGACATTGCTGGCGTCCCGGGCAGAATCACAACAGGCATAGGTCACATGCGACGCATAAGACCTATAGCATGCCTCTACTAATCTTCGAGGCCGATACTGAACATGCGGTCAAGGTCGTGATTGCTGTAAGCGCGGAAGCCGATGAGCGTGGTGGTGTTCAGCAGCCCGTCGAGTTTGAGCATGTGCTCGGTGACAATGGCAGCGAGCTGTTCGTTTTCGCGCACCCGGATGATGGCGATCAGGTCCCAGTCACCGGCGATCGAATACACTTCCGCAATGCCGTCGATCTCGAGGAGTTCTTGAGCGGTTTCGTTGATCTTGTCTCGCTTGACACTGGCCAGAACAAACGCGTGTACCATTGTTGTGCCTCCTGGTTGCATAAACGGCGCGCCGGGTCCGTGAACGGTTCATGCCGGTTATGGTATTCAGCGCGGAAGTGCCTGTCAACGCCTTGGCACTTCCGGGAAATGCCTGTTGCTGGCTCGCTATCCTTCGCTCTCGGGGCGGTTCATCTCGAAGGCGAGGACGGGAGTTCCCGCGGGACCGAAATCGCCTTGGAAGAGAATCCAATCGCCGTTCTTCGATTCGTGAGAGGCGGGCACGGTAATGCGAAACTCGAGTATCTGCCGTTCCATCGGTGGTAGGATTACGTTCCAGTTTTCGGCACTGATGGTCACGCCCTCGGGAGCCTCTGTGAGCGAAATCGTGCCCGTAACTTCGGTATCGGAGAAATTGTACACGAGCAGCGCGCACTCGGTCTCTGTTCCGAGGTCGAAGACGCGCTCGGGCTCGTGTGTCCATTCGCGCTGGCGAATGACCGGTGCGATGTTGGGCGTGTCGAACTGCAAGACGACCGGCGAGGGCGTGCCCGCGCGGTATTCGGATGGTGCAATGGTTTGGAGCAGCAGCGAGTCGGCCGCGCCTTCTGGCAAGAGCGCAAACAGGGGCGCGGACGCGATGGTCTCGGGCGGAACGGCTTCGAGCGGCCGCCCGAGATAATCGAACGCGGCCTCGACTGGCAAGGGTTCAGGCAGCGGCCAGGGCAGGACCTGCTCGCCGCGCCCGGGCCAATCCGCTTCTTTCTCGATCCATGCGACGAGCACATCGCGCGCCTCGCCGTCGGGCCTGCCGCGAAAGGCATATACGTGTGCATCGGGCTGGTCCGGCAGTTCCCAGCGGCCGAGGGATGTGGCCCCCGCCAGGAAACGTCCCACGGCCGCAAGGGCCGTGTAGCTGATGCGAGGCGTGTAGTCGTGCCGCAGCAGGCCGAACTGTATCGTGCCGTCACGCTCGGTATAAGGCCCGAGAATGAAGTGAAAATGGCGCGAGGCTCCCGAGAACAGGCTCGATGCATAGGATTGCGCCACGAACTGGGCCTTTAGCCGTGCATTTTCGTGGGTGTAATCGCCCACGGGCGATGCGGGGTCAACGGTCATGCCGCGGTCGCACTCGGTCACCCAGATGGGCCTGCCGCACGCCGCGCGCCGTGCCGGTTCCCACAAGTCTGCGTACGCATGGGGCCAGTCATACGAATGAATGCTGTAGATGTCGTAATACGGCCAAGTTTCGTTGCGCAGAATGGCCTGGACCTGCGCCTCCGTATCAATCCCGCCCAGCGGCGCCCAGCAGACCGTGAGGTCCGGGTCACCGGCCTTGAATCCTAAATACGCGACCTTCTGGTGCGTGCACAGCTCGTCCATCGTCAGCCCGCCGAAATTGCGTGCATTGCCTTCGTTCCATGGCTGCCACGCATGCACGCGGCCCTGAAAACGCACGGCCATCTCCCTGCAGAAACGGTGGACGTGCCGCAGGTCGGTCCGCGGGCGGTCCCGGCCGGTGTTATCCCGTGCCCATGCGGGTATCGTGTGAAACACCTGCAAGACGCGATGCCCCTGCCCGGATTGAATCCGCGCGGTGGTGTCGTAATGCGTCTCTTCGAAGAATTCGCCGGATTCGGCCTGCATTTCGCGCCAATGAATGCGATCGCGCACCCATCCCGCCCCGGCAAGCGACGCCAGGCGGGCGATCTCGGGCCAATGCGCCGGCTCATCGCGCGCCAGCCACGACAGGGCAATATCCACCGCCACGGGAGTCTCATCGGGAGGTGGTATTGCGGATTCATGCACCACGGCGGCGGTAGTAAACGCCACAGCCTGACCGGTCTCGTCCAGAAACTCGACGCGGTACCAGCCGATCGGCAGGGTCCCCAACTCGATAATGCGACGGGCTTCGATTGCGCCCTCGGCCACTACATCGTGTGCGTCGTCGAGCACGCGCCAAGTGCGCGTTTCGTCGCGGACATCCTCGGGCCCGGCCACGCGCACCGTCTCGCCATGCAGATATACGTTGCCAAAATGCGGGGTGCCCGGCTGTTCAGAAGCGCCCGCGATGGCGATTGCACACGCCAACACTGCGATCATCAGCCCTCCTATGGCGCTTCCGCGGAGTTCTGCGATCATGTTGTAGGACCGCCGCCCGTGGCGGTCATTGTAGCGCAAGCGTCTCGCTTGCATCTTAACCGCCGCGCGCTCATCCTGCGGGTTCTGTAGAGCACGTATGCCCCAAGCGCGAGGAACAGGAGCAGGTCGCCGTTGAGCGTCGTGTTGGCCGGTCCGGAGAATGCGGCGTCCGCGGCGCGTCTGCGGAGTTGGACGATGCCGCCGTGGTTGGCCTGGAACTCGATGAAGGCGCCGTCCGGGTCGTGTATGACACGCACGGAATCGGGTTCGAGCCAGCCGAGTACGCGGCTACCGGTCACCCAGCGGCTTTCGCCGTGTTCGGTGAACAAATACGCCGGTTCGAGTGCGCTGGCATCAACTCCATCGGGAAGCGGAAGCTGGATGGTCACCGGCTCGATATACACCGTGCCGGGAGCGACTTCGTAGGCCGGTCCGACAAACTCGGGTTGCGTTGCCGTCCAATCAGACTCGACAACCGCCGTTGCGCCTTCGTACACCGTCTCACTTGCGACGAATTCGTACGTGAACGGCCCGAGCTCGACGCCTGACATCGTATAGGCGCCTGCCGTGAAGGTGATGATCTCGCCATCGTCCCACGGCACCTCTGGGTGATACACCGCCCATCCGTCGTTATCATCCAGCGGCAGCCACCAGACATCCTCGGACTCGGCTTTGCTCCAACTCACCACGCCCCAGACCGTATCGGGATCGATGGCGTCGCTGTTGCGCAAGCGAATCGCCAA
>SLSB01000115.1 GCA_007130675.1 Candidatus Hydrogenedentota bacterium
CCAGCTCGCGTGGAAACGTATATGTTTATCTGAGAGCGAACACGGACTGGCCATCTTCCCATTCCGGTGATTTGCTATACTTCTCAGAGCGCTGGGCTGTTTTGTTCTTGGCGGGTGCATTGCCCGTGTCGGCATCGGAGTACACGCGACGGACCAACATCTTGAGGTGGGGAATATATGAGGGGATCAATGACGCTCGCTTGTGCAACGGTGTTGCTGCTTGCGGCGACCGCAGCAGCGGCGTCGCAACAACAGGCGGTTGAAATACGCCTGAAGGTGGAGTTTGGCGAAGACATTGGGCAGAACTTCGGCACACTTTTCGAGACGCGCTCGCGGGATAACGCATTTGTGTTTGGCGCCGGCTTTCTCGGAGTCTACAACACGCATTACCGGGAAGACCGGCACACGGTTCATTTCTTCGTGCGCCCTACTGCGAACGGGCCCGCGCACACGATCGAACCCCTCCCGCGCCCCAGTGAGCTGGCAGGCGCCTACCTGTTCAGTCACGACGGCCGCGTGTATGCGACAGGACCGGAGATGCGGGTATGGAGTGATGCCGAGTCACGCTGGCTCGAGGATGAACCGGCCCCGGGCGGACGTATGCGCGTGGGCAATGACCAAGTGGTCTTCCACGAGAGCAGGGTCGAGTGCAACGGAATCGTCGTCTTGGACGCGCCGGAGCAAGGGGCTTACAACCGCTTCTATTACGCGCAAGGCCATCTCTTCTTCTATCACACCTACTGGGCCGGCCAACCGGGCTACCGGCCTTATGCCAGCGATGCGGAGGGCTTTACCAAACTCTACGCGTGTCCCTGGCGTCCGGCCGACGGAACCAGCGTCGACTTGGACCAGGCT
Source organism: Candidatus Hydrogenedentota bacterium (assembly GCA_007130675.1). Lineage (GTDB taxonomy): Bacteria > Hydrogenedentota > Hydrogenedentia > Hydrogenedentales > SLHB01 > UBA2224. The sequence goes on from SLSB01000115.1 coordinate 856, forward strand.
GTGGTCAAGACACTCCCGTTCGTGGGTGAGACGCCGTTTGCATACGGGCAACTGAGAGATGACGTTCTCACATGCTCGAACATCGGCGGCCTCTATGTATTCAACGGGGAACACTGGCGCACAATCGTCGAGGGCGAGTTAGAGACAAGCTATCAGATCTACAGCATGGTCAATTTCGATAACCGTCTCCTGATGGGGCAGTATCCCACCGGGGAACTGTTTGAATTTGACGGGGAGACGGTGACGCGTCTCGAGGGCTGGCCTCCGCCGATGCCGGGCGTATCGGGAAGCGCCCGTGAAGCCCAGAGCACGACGCTGTACGGCGGCGAACTGTACACCGGCGTGTGGCCCTGGGGAGAGTTGTGGCGATATCACCCCGACACGAAGCAATGGACCTTTGCCCAGCGCATGTTCACCCATCCGCGGGCCACGGATGAGACGGTACACCCTTACGAGCGCGAATGCGCCGCGTTGGGCATTGTCGCCAATCTGTGGGGACAACGGGTGACCAGCCTCGTTGTTGATGGGCCGTCGCTGTTTGTTTCCACCTCCGCCAAGTCGCCGACCGCATGGGAACCGCGATTCGATTTTTTGACTGATGACTTGTGGAAGGAGTACGGCGCCGTGCACAGACTCACCACGCCCGGCCATGCCAGTGCCAACCTCGATTGGACCTCCGGGCCCACCGTTCTGTCGTTTGCCGTCTCCGCAGATGGGCTCGAGATCAAGCAGGACGGAAAACTGCTGGCGCGAACCGAACTGCGCGGAGACGCCGCCCGGGCGGCCCAAAGCGCACGCGAACTCGAGGACCCGGTGTGGGGAAACGGCATCTACGGTCCTTTCGGCGGTTTGTCCATCGAAGGAGAGAAAGCCATTGCTCCTTCCAACTGAATCCTGCCTTTAATGGGTCTGCCGCGCGGCTCAGGGTTCGGCACGCGCATTTCGGAGTCGCTGGGGAGGTGACGGGCAGCGCTCACGAATCTATGTGCGCAAAGCTTCCTGCAGGAGCGTCAGTGGCTTACCGTGCCATTTCCAGAAGTGCTCGCGATTCATCCTAACCGGGGGGCGCCGGAAGTAAGAGTTACGCGGGCCTGCGTGACGCAAGCCCATGGGGCGAGGTCGCACGCATCGCCCCTCAATGGTGGAGGCGATGCGTGCTGCCTTCCTTTGTGTTGTTTTTGTAGAACTCTTTCAAAAAGGAATCCCCCGACAGTGCCGGGGGATATCTGCTTCGATTAGAAACCTCTGGTTTACTTGAGGTCGAACCTGTCAAGCTCCATCATCTTGTTCCACGCAGCGACAAAGTCGGAAACGAACTTTTCTTGCGCGTCCGCACAGGCGTAGACTTCCGCTACGGCGCGGAGTTGGGAATTGGAACCGAAGATCAGGTCTATGCGGGTACCGGTCCATTTGACTTCGCCGGTCTTGCGATCGCGGCCCTCGTAGAGGTCTTCGTCTTCCGCACTGGGTTTCCATTCAATGCCCATGTCGAGAAGATTCACGAAGAAGTCGTTGGTCAGCGATTCCGGTTTCCCGGTGAAGACGCCGTGCGGGGACTGCGCGTAGTTGGCGTTCAACACACGCATGCCGCCAAGCAGCACCGTCATCTCCGGGGCGGTTAACGTCAGCAGTTGCGCCCGGTCCACCAGCAGTTCTTCGTCGTTTACGGAGAACTTGGCCTTGCGGTAGTTGCGGAATCCGTCGGCCACCGGTTGAAGCACGGCGAAGGCTTCCACATCGGTCTGCTCCTGTGAGGCATCCATGCGTCCCGGAGAAAAGGGAACGGCAATGTCATGACCGGCATTCTTGGCGGCCTGCTCGACGCCTGCGCAGCCGCCCAGCACGATCAGGTCGGCAAGGGAGACCTTCTTCCCGTCGGATTGGGCGCTGTTGAATTCCTGCTGGATTTCCTCCAGGGTCTTCAGCACCTTATTGAGTTTTTCGGGCTCGTTGACTTCCCAGTCCTTTTGCGGCGCAAGCCGAACGCGCGCGCCATTGGCGCCCCCGCGATAGTCGGACCCCCGGAATGTAGAGGCGGAAGCCCAAGCGGTCGAGACGAGTTCGGACACGGAAAGGCCCGAAGCGAGAATCTTGGCCTTGAGGTCCGCGATGTCCTGCTCGTTGATCAACGCATGGTCCAAGGCGGGGATGGGGTCTTGCCAGATAAGGTCTTCGTCGGGGACCTCCGGGCCGAGGTAGCGCGAACGGGGACCCATGTCGCGGTGGACCAGTTTGAACCATGCGCGGGCAAAAGCGTCAGCGAACTCGTCGGGATTCTCGAGGAAATGGCGGGCGATCGGCTCGTAAATGGGGTCCATTTTCAGCGACATGTCGGCGGTGGTCATCATCGGCCGGACACGCTTGGTACTGTCGTGGGCATCGACGACCAGATCCTCTTCTTCACAGTCGATGGGATGCCATTGGTGGGCGCCTGCAGGGCTTTTGCACAGTTCCCAATCGTACTTCAGCAGCACCTTCAGGTAGCCCATGTCCCATTGGGTTGGGTTGGGCTTCCAAGCGCCCTCGATGCCGCTACTGATGGTGTCGCCGCCTTTGCCGGTGCCGAAACTGCTCTTCCAGCCGAGGCCCTGCTCCTCGACAGGCGCGGCCTCGGGCTCGGGGCCGACATGGGCGACGTCGCCCGCGCCGTGGCACTTGCCGAAGGTGTGGCCGCCGGCGACCAGGGCGACAGTCTCATAGTCGTTCATGGCCATGCGCGCGAACGTCTCACGAACATCGCGGCCCGAAGCGACAGGGTCCGGTTTGCCGTTCGGCCCTTCCGGGTTCACATAGATCAGGCCCATCTGTACGGCAGCGAGGGGGTTTTCGAGGTCTCGGTCGCCGGAATAGCGCTCGTCGCCGAGCCACTCGCTTTCACTGCCCCAGTAGATGTCCTCTTCCGGCTCCCAGACGTCCACGCGGCCGCCGCCGAAGCCGAAGGTCTTGAGTCCCATGGACTCCAGGGCGCAATTGCCGGCGAGGATCATCAGGTCGGCCCAAGAGAGCTTCTTGCCGTATTTTTGCTTGATTGGCCAGAGAAGCCGCCGTGCCTTGTCCAGATTCACGTTGTCCGGCCAGCTGTTGACCGGCGCCAGACGCTGACTGCCGGTTCCCGCGCCGCC
>SLSB01000070.1 GCA_007130675.1 Candidatus Hydrogenedentota bacterium
CCATGCATGGGGCTCCCATCGTCATTCCTGCGGCAAGCAGGAATCCAGAAGTGCCGCGGCAGGCACGTCCAAAGGCAGACTGGACCCCTGCTTTCGCAGGGGTGACGCAAAGTGGCGAAACCATACCAGCCGCGCCGCGAGCCTACCTTGCCGGAGAGGCAACGGGTCGGCGAAACACGGCCTAGCTGGCGGGGCGAATGCGCACGAGATGCGTGGCGTGCGGCGGCAAAGTGATCGTGTAGTGGACGCTGCTCTGCTCCGTGCGGGTTTCCAGCGGGGTTTCCTCGAGCATATCAAACACTTCGATATTATCTCGGCCGAGCAAACCAATCACTGCCAGGTTGACGTCGATTTCGGCGGTGATGGGCTCTGTCAGCCGCTCTCGCATCTCGTGGCCGTCATCTGCGTCGCGCCGCCAACGTTGGTCGCCGTACCGGGCGGCGATGTACACGTTTCCTTCAGCCGCATGGCCATACCGTTCGAGGTATATACGAGATTCCTCGGTCACCGCGCCCGTGATGGGTTCCCATCCAATCTGCGATAATTCGTGTATCAGCGGCAGGTACTTCTTATAGAGTGGGCGGACTCGGTTGTACCAGTCGGGATTTTCGAAGAAGGCGTTTGTTGCGCGGTCTTGACTGAAGAATCCGGGATACATGGCGTAGAATAGGGCACGTTGAAAGTAGCGTTCGGCCATGATTAGCGATGGTTTGCGCTCGATTTCTTCGTCGGGCATGAAGCGGGGGTCTGTTTCTGTTTCAATAGGCTCGAGGAAAAAGGAATCGAAATCGGTATTCATGAGCAACGTGATCGGCTTTTGATTGGCGAGGGCGCGTTGCATGATCATGCTTTCATCGGTGGCGGGGTGCCAACGCCCATTTCTGCACCAATCAATTTCGACGGCCATAATGTCTATGAGGTGCATCGGGAACCCGAAAGCGTCCGATGCCATAATCAAGCCGCCCCGTTCGCGAATTGCCTGGGCCAGGATGCGCAGATACTCGTAGGTCGAGAACATGTTCAGGACACCAAGCGAATGGGTATGTTTGTCGTAGACGAGCGGGAGGTCGGCGTGGCTGAAGTGGGCTGCATTATGGTTCATTGTTGTGCCCCAGCCCCCGATGTTCTCGATATATACGCCCGCCATGCCGCCAGCGGTAACACTGTCGGCTTCCATGCCGCCGTCTTGGAGAAGATTGATGTCGCTGCCGGTTTCTCCGAGAAAAAAGTCGTCGAACCACGCAGTGGCTCCCCTGTCTTCCTGTAACAACAACTCGAGGGCTGCGGCAACAATGGGCTTCTCGGGCGTCAGCGTCATCGATATTTGGACGAAATCGCTGGCATCGCGGCCGACGTGGACACGCTCCATGATTGCTCCGCCATCCTCATCGGTTAGCGTCAGCGCAATGGTGCAGGCATCGTCGCGGCCCCTGCGTGGAAGTCGCGTTCGCACATATCCGCGCAATTCGAGGGGATTCGGTTCGGTCTGTTCGATGGTGACGCGCTGGCCCGCACCGGCTCTAGGGGCGCGGCGGGTCGTTTCGGCGCGAATGGACCGTTGGCCGCTGTGCACGACGCTGTCGTCAATGGCGTAGCCGCCCTCGAGGGGTGACCAAGCCATGAGCATCGGTTGGCCGCCTGCTCCAAGGCGGTGGACGATGGCCTCGAGTTCGGCTTTTCCTTTATTTGTACGCCCGGGCAGTTTGGGGTCCGGGTTGACCGCAAAGGCCGCACCGTCGCACCAGGGTTGATTTCTGATCGCCACGACCTGGCGGTCCGTGATGTCGCGAAGTCCGGACGCGGCCACCTGCTCGGCATTGGGAGTGGACTGGTTCTGCACGTAGGCAATGGCGCCTTCGACGGTCCGGGGAACGTTCTGGGGCATGGGCACCCATACATTTGTGGGATCGGAATGTATCAACGAAATGAGGCCCGGTTGAGCCTGCAATCCGATGTTGTCGCGCACGGTGTGGTAGGCGAAGGAAAAGTCTTGGGCGCCCTCGATTTGCGTGACATGCGTCTTTGGCAACCAGAGACCCTCGAGCGGGGCGCGGCGTTCGTAATAGGTGGGGTACATTCGGTAATACGCCGCAAGCGCGGAACGAAACCCCCATCGTGCAGGAAACGGAAAGATGTCAAAACTAAAGGTGGCCTTGCCTGGGGTTGTTGTAGCGTTGGGCCCGAGACCAAAATCAAAGGCGATGTAAAACAGCCCTGTGCGGGCATCCAACCCGATACGGTAATGCCGGGGATCGTGGAGAGGCACTGCCATGGCTACGCCCCGGTTGCCCGCGGAGGCCCGCTCGGAATCTCTGTAAATGGCCCCCAACGGAAACCTTGACATGTGACCCGTGGCGCCGGCCACCGTGGTACTTGTGTTTGTGTAGACGGTCGCCGTTGCGGGAATCTCGTTGCGCGGTCCGTCGGCCCAAATCCATTCGGAATCATCGACCGGAATGCCAAAATACAGGGTGATCGCGCGTTGTTCTCCGCGCAAATCTTCCACACTGCCGTCAATCTGTATGCGGTCTTCCCGCGGCGTCATAGACGCCGTGATTTTGATGTCCAGCGGTTCGACTTCGCCGGTGATCACCAGCGTGCTATCCCGTTGATTGAAATTCCAGTTCCAAGGCGCGAGGAAATCGGAGGCGGCCGCGGCATCGCGCACGAAGAAGCCGGGGCCGTTGAGGCCGACCCTTTCCTGGTTGATCCAAACGCCGCAGACGCGCGCCCGGTTTCGCTCGAGTGCCATTTGCAGGCCGTTGCGAGTCTGCATGTAGGGAATCCATACTTTTTCGACCGGAGCGCGAACGGGCTGCGGCCGGACAGGGACGCCCTCGAACATGTAGGTTTCGTCGCGCAATTCGATAAGATTTACATCGTCAAAATAGACCGTGCCGGTATGACTTCGGAAAATGCAGTAGACATACACGGTTCGAATGGGCTTTTGGGGTACCGCGATGAATCTGCGCTCTTCCCAGTCATGTGTGCCGGTGCTGAAATTGGCGGTTTGCATCCACCAGGCCGTTCCGTCCTGAAAGATGAAATCCAGATAGATGGAATAGCCGGGGGAGGGACTTCCGCTGACGTCTTGTGCGCGGCTCCACGCGCTGGCTATGACGGGATGCGGGTGTTCTTGATCCAAATCTACTCGTTGGCGCGCGCCAAACTGCGTACCCAAGTTCTCTTCGGTAATGGTGCATTGAATGGCGCGGGTTCCGCCGCGCCCGGCCCCCGGCACGACCACATAACCATCTTGCCAGAAATCCCATTCCGGAAGCTGCATGCCTGTGCCGTCTTCGGTGGGCACGAGGTCACCATGGTCAAATGAGGGGTTCTTGAGAAGCTGTGCTTCGCCCGATAAATCTACATCGGTCTGGCGGAAGATTTCGTCGAGCGCATGTGCTGGCGATAGCAGATGGGAACCGGCGCACGAGAGAACCGCCACAAGGGTCGTAATACGCAGAGATCTCTTCGTCCCATCAACATGTCGCTGGCGCATATGCAATTAGTCCATTTCTGCCAGCTCTCGAACGCACCCGCCATCACTTGTCGTCTACCTGGGCGCGCAATCAAGAGCATCCACATGTTTCGGCGAATTTTCGCGCGCATTCCCGGCGCCCATCGGGGCCCTCTGCCATATGCGGGAACGCATCCAGCAGCCTGATGCCCCCAGGCCTCGCCGCTTGCATCCTAGACACTACCAGTGATCCCGCTGTGAACGCAAGACTGAGTCTATACGATGCAAATGTGCCGGGGCAAGCTCCGCCTTGGTGCTCCGCCTTGGTGCTCCGCCTTGGTGCCATGCCCATACTTCTCCAAAGTGTTTCATCCCTCGAGCGGTGATTTCGTTCCCTGACCGCGTAATGTCGCATCCGGGTGGCCAAAATTGAGTGCATTTTGGAGCGAAAGATGTCCCAGGCGCCCCCGATGCAGGCAATGACCTCAACATACCGAGAAGTGCAGGCGCCTCAAGAGGATGCAAAGAGTGCTTGCGCACTTGCAAGGGAGGTCGTACAATAGATGAATGGTGCGGTTTCTGGAGGATTGATTGCCCGCGCCACTCCGACACGGGCTGCGGAGGTGATGAAGAACCGGGCTGGATCACCCGGCCATATTCCGGGCGCATTACGGCCGGGAGCAGAAAAACCTTTCCCGGCCACGAGTTAGGTCCAAGAGGACAGGATGGAACACGCGAATCCGACAGCGGCCTCGCCTTCTGTGCGCTGCTGGCACGAGCAAGCGCTGCATTTTTGGGGTATTGGTGTTTGCCGGTGCACGCAGGACGGCGCGATTGTTCACATTGACAGGAAGGCTTTGGAGGTTCTCGGGCTGCCATCTGGCGATGACGAGTCTTCGGCATGGCGTGGAGAACCGTTTGGCTCGCTCGTGAACAGCGGATTCTCTCCGGTCCCAACCCTCGAGCTTCTCTTGCGCACGCCCGAGGCCGAGGCGCTGGAAGTGCGCCGGACCCTGCAGCCTGCAACCGTTCAATGGCTTCGGTTTGGGGCATACACGGCGCCAGCCCCGGATTCTGGCAGGCCGATGGTGAACATCTTGATCGAGGACGTCAGCGGCCGGCGGCGCATCGAGAAAGCGTTGCAGGAAAGCGAGCAGCGTTTCCGACTGTTGGCGGAGAACAGTCCCGGGGTGATCTATCTTTGCAAGAACGACCCGCGCTACACGATGCTTTACGTCAATGATCGCATCGAGGCGGTGACGGGCTATGCAAAGGAGATGTTTATCGAGGACGAATTGTGCCTCACGGATGTATTCCATCCGGATGATGTGGACCACATACGCGCCACTGTCGGCGAGGGCGTCGCGCGCAAGGCGCCTTTTCACATGACCTACCGGGTCCGGCACCGCTCGGGCGAGTTGCGCTGGATTGAGGAGCACGGCACGGGAGTTTATGACGACACGTCGGGCGAACTGCGTTTTCTCGAGGGTTTTTTGCACGACATCACCGAGCGGCATCGGGCCGAGGTGGCCTTGCGGGAAAGCGAGCAGCGTTACCGGTTTCTGGCGCAGAACTCGGCAGACGTCATCGCCCGGTTGAGCAGGGATGGCCGGTTTCTGTATTTGTCGCCCGCGGTGAAGACCTTGCTGGGGTTTACCCCTGACGAAATGATCGGCCATACGGCGTGTGACTTCGCGCATCGGGACGAGATTGTGATGCTTCGGGCGTTTCACGAAAAAATCAACCAGCAGAGTGGCCGTTACAGCCTCGAGCACCGTATGCGCCACGCGGATGGCACCTATCCGTGGATGGAGACGGTCTTGCACATCATGCAAGATGACGCGCAGGGTGAGGGCGGGATGATTGCGGTGATGCGCGATGTAACCGAACGCCGGCGATTGCGCCAGCAAATCGAGCAGCACGCTGAGAATCTCGAGGCCCTTGTCGCGGAACGCACGAAACAGTTGCGTGACCTCGAGGGCCAGCGCGCGGAGATGGAGAAACTCGCGGCAACAGGGCGTATGGCCGCCGGGGTTGCCCATGAAATCAACAACCCGCTCACGGGTATCCGCAATTGCCTGCTTATCTTGACCAAGAATGTTCCCGAGGGCCACCCGGACCGTCAGTTTGCCGAGTTGGCCCAGCGCGAGATCGAGCGCATCACGCGCATTGTCAGGCAAATGTATCAGTTGTATCAGCCGGAAGCCGACAAACCAACTCGCGTGAACATCGGCCGCGAGATGGGCGACGTCTGCCTTATGCTCGAGCGGCGGTTTGAAAAGAGGAACATCACGGTGCGGCAGTCGGTATCAGAAAACTTGCCCGACCCCGTACTTCCGGCAGGACATGTTCGGCAGATTCTGTATAACCTGCTTGTGAACGCAGCCGACGCTTCGCCCGAGAATGGGATCATCGAGTTTCGCACCCGTATGGTTGGCGACCATATCGAGATTGAGGTGGCAGACTCGGGCCAAGGAGTTCCGGAGGACATCCTTCCACACTTGTTCGAGCCATTTTTTACTACGAAACATCACCACGACGACGGCGGCATGGGGCTTGGGTTATCGGTGTCGCGCAGCCTTGCGACAGCCATGAATGCTGAACTTCGAGTCAAATCACCCCCAAGCGGCGGCGCCGTCTTTACGTTGTCGGTACCACTCATTCACGCCGATTCGCGGCGAGACAGGACAGAGCCATGAATCCCCAGGACAAGACGACTGCGCTGCCTCCGGAATGGCCGGAGCATGTGACCCTGAACCCGGTGGCCTTCCAGCAGTTGCTCGATAAGCCGCTACGCGTCCTGCTGGCCGACGATGAAGAGACGATTGTCCTGACCTCACTCGAGTTATTCAGGCGCGAAGGATGGGAAGGCCAGGGGGCGCACTCGGCAGAGCAGGCGGAGGCCTTGCTCGAGCGCGAAGAATTCGATGTGGTTGTTCTGGATTACAAGATGCCCGGCAACGAGGAATTGGAATTGCTTCACCACATAGCGGCAGGGTTTCCCGGCCTTCCGGTGATCATGATTACCGGGTATCCCTCGCTGGAATCCGCTATCGCCAGTGTGCAGCAGAAAGCGTTCGACTACGTCACCAAGCCGCTGGACATGGGCCATCTCTTGAAGCGCGCGCATGAAGCGGCCGAGCGTTACCGGCTCAGGCAAGCGCTCTTGCGAAGCGAACAACGTTACCAGTCTTTGATTGACGACGTGCTCGAGGTCTCGCAGGTGGCTCTGATGATCGTGGACGCGGAACATCGGGTGGCGTGGGTCAACCGGGCGATGGAACGCTTTTTTGGTTTTCAGCGCGAGACGGTCGTCGGAGAGCCGATTGACGCGTTTATCTCAGGCGGTTTCATGCAGGTCTTCGAGAACCCGGAAGAGTTTCGACGCGTGATGACCGTGGCGTACTCCAACAACGTCTATCCCGAGCACTTCGAGTGCCGCGTCACCGAATCGGATGACCGCAAGGAACGCTGGCTCGAGCACTGGAGCCAGCCCATCGCCTCGGGGCTTTACGCTGGGGGCCGTATCGAGCAATATGTGGACATTACGTCGCGCAAGCGGGCAGAAGAGGAGCTGCGGGGCAGCCGTGAGCGCTTCCGCACCGTCGCGGATTTCACGCACGACTGGGAGATGTGGCTGGACGCCTTCGGGGAGCTTTTGTATATATCGCCTTCATGCCGCCGTGTCACGGGATACAGCCCCGAAGAATTCATCGAGAACCCCTCGTTGCTGTTCGCTATCGCGCATCCGGAGGACAGGCCTCTGGTTGAACAGCATTACCGGGAGGCCCCGAATTCGACAGAATCTCACACCTTGGAATTCCGTATAGTCGCCAAGGACGGCCGTGTGCGCTGGGTGAGCCACGTATGCCAACCGGTGGAAGGAGCGGACGGGGAGACGCTTGGGAGACGCGCGAGCCATCGTGACATTACGGACCGGCGGGAAGCGGAGGAAGAGCTTCGCAAGCGTGAAGGGATTCTCGAGGCCATCGGTTTCGCGGCAGCAAGATTCTTGCGCGAGGAAAGCTGGGAGCGGTCGATCGAGACCGTTCTGGAGCGCCTGGGGAAGGCGTCTGGGGTGAGCCGGGTGTGTGTGTTTCAAAATGAGCCGCGCGAGGACGGCGGTTTCCTGATGGTTCCCCGTTTCGACTGGACAGCTCCGGATTTCCGCGGGACGCTTGAGGCGCCGCTGATGCAGGACGTGCCTTATCGCGCTGCCGGCCTCGAGCGCTGGGAAGAGACGCTGGCGCGCGGCGAGAGCATCTGCGGGAATGTGCGCGATTTGCCGACCTCAGAGCGGCGCCTGCTGCTGCAGCAGGAAATTGTCTCGATACTGGTGCTGCCTCTCTTCGCGGGCCGCCAATGGTGGGGATTCATCGGGTTCGAGGAGAGCGTTACCGAGCGTTCGTGGCCGCGCACCGAGGTCGAGGCGCTTCGGGCGGCGGCCGATACGCTGAGCGCGGCCATCCAGCGCGAGATCACCGAGAACGCTCTGCGTTCGAAAGAAGCCTTTCTGCGGCACATTCAGGAAGTCACGCTCGATGCTGTCGAAGTAATTGATAGAGATGGCGTCATCGTCTGGCACAACACGCTGGCCGGCGAGATCTATGGCAACAAGATCGGTTCGAAGTGTTTTGAGAATCTCAACCGCGAGAGCCGCTGCCCCGATTGCGCGCATATCGCCATCCAGCAGGACGGCGTGCCCCGCGACTATGAATGCCGCGTGGTGGATAAACGGGGGCGCTCCCGCACGATGTGGGTGCGGGCGACACCCATGCATGGGCCCAAAGGCGACATCACGGCGATTGTGGAAACCAGCCGGGATATTACCGAGCGCATGCGTATGGAGGAGGCGCTTCGGGAAAGCCAGAGGCGCCTTGACTTGGCCCTTGCGGGCAGCAACCTCGGTCTCTGGGACTGGGATCTTGCGGAGAACCGCATCTACCGCGATGAGCGCTTGGCCGCAATTCTGGGCTACACGCCCGACACCGTGCAAGACCACCGGTTTGATCCGGAGTGGCCCCTGCATCCAGACGACCTGGAGTCTTTCAGAAAAGCATGGACGGATCATGTGGAGGGCCACACTGCTTCGTGCGAGTTCCGCGTTCGGATGCGATGCCAGTCTAAGGCGTGGCGGTGGATGCTTGTGCATGGTCAAGTGTGCGAACGCAACCCCAACGGGAATCCGTTGCGCGCTACGGGCACCATTCGCGACATTACCGAGCTTGTGCTGGCGGAGCATGAGCGCAAACGGCTCTTGGAGCGGATGCGTCAGACCCACAAGATCGAGAGCCTGGCCGCGCTGGCCGGGGGAATCGCACACGATTTCAACAACCTTCTGATGGGGATTATGGGCAACGCGCACCTGGCGCTGGCCGAACTGCCTCAAGACTCGCCGGTTCGGCACCATCTGGATGAGATTGAGACGGTCTCGCAGCGCGCCGCATTACTGGCGAATCAGATGCTGGCCTATGCCGGACATGGCCAGCTCGCTACGCAGCGCCTCGACCTGTCCGAGACGCTCCAGGATATGGCGCCGCTGCTCTCGGCTTGTTTGCCGCGGCGCATTCGCCTGCGCTACGACTTGCGCGAGGGTCTTCCTCCATTACTGGGCGATGACCGCCAATTGCGCCAGCTTGTCATCGCGTTGGTGCATAACGCCCGCGAAGCGCTGGGGGACCGCACCGGCGAGATCACCTTGCGGACGGGCAGTATCGAGGCCGATTCGGTGTATTTGGCCAACACGTACGTTGACGACGCATTGGAGCCGGGTGAGTATCTCTTTCTCGAAATCGCCGACAATGGCCCCGGCATCCTCCCCGACATTTTGCCCAAGGTGTTTGATCCGTTCTTCTCGACGAAGCCGTCGGGGCGGGGCCTTGGGCTTGCGGCCGTACTGGGAATTGTTCGCGCGCACAAAGGGGCGATCCGATTGGACAGCCGGCTCGGAATGGGTTCGCGGTTTACCGTATTGTTGCCGACCGTCCCCGGCGAGGACATCAGCGCCGCGCCACCGCCGGAGTCATCACCTGAGGAATTGGAAGCTTCGGGAATGATTCTGCTTGTGGATGACGAGGAACCGGTTCTGAAGGTTGGCGAAGCGTTGCTCAAACGCATTGGATTCGGCGTGTTGAAGGCGCGTGACGGCATCGAGGCCCTTGATGTGTTCGAGCGCTACAGCGACGCTATCGTGTGTGTCGTTCTCGATCTCTCGATGCCGCGGATGGGGGGAGAAGAGACGATTGACAAGCTGCGGGAACGGGCGCCTGAGTTGCCCATCCTGGTGGCAAGCGGATACAGCGCACAGGACGTGACGGAGCGTTTCAGCGGCCAGAAACACACGCTCTTCCTGCACAAACCCTACACGAGCGAGCAGCTCCGCGATTCTCTGCGCGCACTCCTGAGCAAATGAGAACAGGCCGGGCGGGCCCTTACCGCTTTATTCGTCATGTTGGGTAGAAATTTCCCATGGAGGTGGTATGATAAGGGGCGTCAAGTCGTTTGGATCGATTGGCTGTTCCACAAGAGAGGCGCGTGAGGCCCAGAATCCGCTCCATTCGTTGTGCGTTTCAAAATCGACCGTGCCCGATTCAGTCGACCAAATAGTGCGGAGGGCGGCGCGGCATGCTTGACGCACGTGCGCGTCGGGACTTTGCAAGCCTTCAAGAAGTGCCGGCGTAGAGCGCATTTCTCTGGCGACTGCCAGAGCGCGAGCGGCTGATACCCGCACCTCTGGTTCGTAATCGACTAAACCGCGCACTAACGTTTCGACAGAATCACTGGAGCCTGTCGCAGCCAGCAACTCCAACGCCACGCCACGATTCCTTGGCGCGACGTCCTGCGTGCGGCTCTGCAATACCGGTCCAGCGCGTTCTGGATCCATCTCTGCCAGCGTATGCATCACCTCAGGGACGTAACGGTCTGTCAGAAACGGAAGCGAGGTTTCAAGAAACTGGAATACATCCATGTCTTTGTTCAGGGCAACAAGCCTGTCGCGAGCTGCCGCCACGGCCATGGGATCCTCGGAGTTGAGCGGCGCCATAACATCACGCACCAAGGCGCGCTGTTCCGCCGTGAGCCCGGTGCGTTCGCGCAGCTCTTCGCGACGCTGCTCGGCAAGTGGATGAACTTGGTTCAGATTGAAATCGGCTACCCTGTCGTTTTCTTCGATGTGCGCAATCTGCGAGACCGGGATCAACATGCTGCCGTTGCCAAACTCGAGTCGAATGCTATTCTCGTTTACCCGCACCACCTTGCCGTCGAGCGTTGTGCCGTCGTGAAAATGCACCGTGTCAGCCGCCACGACTGCCGCACCAATCATGCACACTGCCACAATTGCCAGTAGGTTTCGCACCATTCCTGCCACCTCCATTTGTCCTAATGTTTCTTTCTTCGCATCAAATTGGGGCGTTCCGAGCCATCCGGTACACTACCCGGCGAAACTCGACGCGTGTGGTGTCCTCGACGCGAAGGAACCGGTTGACGCGTTTGTCGTAATACAGCTTGAGTCCCCTGCGCGGAACGCTGAAATCTCTGCCGGGAACGAGCATCCCAAGATCGGCGGCGACAATAGCGCCGCGGAGGTCCATCTGCCCAAAGGTGTTCGAGTTGTGGCGGCCTTTACTGCGCGTGATGCCGAAAATGCTGTTGTTCGAATACAGCAACCCGTCGAACCGCCAAGGAGACCGTGTTGTGCGCGACATTTCATCGGCCCACCAGAAATGGCGAAGTTGCTCTTCGGACATCCAGTAGTTTGCTGGATTGAGATCGTGGATTACGGCGCCGGTCAGGTCGCCGATAATCTCGACGGCCGGATCGAAGTAGCTGATGGCATGCTCGTCAGTACCCACGTATTCGTAGATGGGCTGCGTGGGGCGGATTCGATAGTACCGAGGGGTATAGCTGGGATCTGCCTGGGCTTTGAGGTTTTCCATGCGGTTGAACAGCATGAGCTCTGATGTCGTGAAGCTGAACATGCCCTCGTCACCGACCGCCCAGCCAGCATCGACGACCCCGTCGTCAAAATAGCCGATGTCTGTGGTCGTGCCATCATTACAGTTGACGGTCCTGTGTTCATTGCGCACATCAATGAACCTGCCCTGCCACTTGCCATTATCTCCTCGATTGTTCTTCCCTCGATTCGTAAGATAGTCGCCCATGAGAATGCTGCCGCCCGAGGTGAGCGCCAAGCCGTTTTCTCTACCGTCTTCCGCTACGCCGAACTCACCCGGAGCGTCGGCGTAGGTCACGTCGCCGATGACATACGTGTTGCCGCGCACCAGCATTTGGCCCCAGCCTTTGACAGGACCCTTGATGATCAGGTCGCCGTTGATGGCGACGGTATGATCGATGACTATCGGATCATGCTCGGTGCCGACCAAGATGAGGTTTCCGTCGTAATACCCATTATTTGCGAGCGAGGCCAGGGCGCCGTTGGAAGCCGTTGGCAAACTATTGCCCCCACCATATACGCTTCCTGTAGGCACGCCGTACGCCACTCCGCCTGTGATAGAACCGCCGATCTCGCTAGGGTCAAGTTCAAAACTTATGGAGCCGTTTGCGGAATTCATCACGGTCGCAAATTCCTGATCGTCGACGATACGATTATTGTTATCGTCGGGGAACGGCGCGGGAAAACTCTCGGGAAGGTTCCCGTCGGTCATCAGGTCAGGATCCGTCGGGTAGTCCATATAGAGGTTGGCAAACTGATCGAGAATACCATCCTCGCACGCGCCCGCGTTTTGAAAGCTTGCCACGGCAAGCTCGCCGGTATTGTCCTGCAACAGCTTTCCGTTTGCGCTACTGAACTGGTACCCGCGGAAGGTCGAGTTTGCCAACGCCGCCGCAGGGAGGTTTGCGCCGGTTTCCCTGTATACCCTCCCGCGCGTATAGACGCTTCCAGCCACACGCGAATGAGCGCCGTCGTTCCCCGTTGGCCTCACCATTAGAGATTCCAGCGAGGCAATCTTGATGCGGTCAAAAGTGCCGTACTTTTCCGGATCCGTGTTTAAGTGCATATCAAGGGAAAGAAACTCCGCGTGGCATAGAATACAGTTGATGTTGTTTGCCAAGACCGCGTATTCGAACCCGTGAAACAACGCGCCCCCGACACGTACCGTCTGGGTGGCGGTCCGCGACCGTCCTTGAAAGGTGGCCGTGCTCCAGATGCGCAGATCCGAGCCAGTAATATCATCGGTTCTGCTTACCAGAACGCTGGTCAGCATGGCGCCGCCGTCCAAAGCGATTGGGTCACTCGCGGAGACAACCTCAACCGGGGCATTAATTTCGAAGACACCGTTTCCGTTACGGTCAAACTCGCCCTCATCTTGAATGCCGTTGAAATTGAGATCTTCGTTATTGGGCACAAAACCATCCAGAAACACCCGGTACGAGGCGAGATTACCGGTGGTATTGCCGTTGCCGATAATGTACTGGTTCCAGAGTTGCTCGATCGCGAGGTCGATACCCGCCTGGCAGGCCTCGGAAAGCTTCACCTCGCCCACGGCGTGGTCGGTGTTTATCCTTATACTATGGACGCGGGTCACGATGATGGTAAGAGCCCCCAGGATCACGATGGCGGCAAAAAGCGCCAGAATCAGGGCCATGCCAGCGTTTGGTCGGCGTTCTCTTCTCATGTTTTGCCCTCCATGGTTGGGCACGTCAATTAAGCAAATACACTTGCCCCGTGAGCGTCGCCGTAATAGTCTCCATGCGGCGTGTGCTTGCCTGTTTTTCGGCAGTGAGCGTTACGGTAATCAGATCGCCATTTCGCGCGAACTGTACATCGGTGATGTTGTTGGCCGCGCCGAGGGGAAAGGTCTCCGTGACGGGATCGATTACGCCGTCACCGTTCAGGTCCTGCATCCGGACGACACGCCGCGTCACGTTGCCATCACCGTTGATGTCTCCATTGATATGCCTGAGGTGTATCGGCCTGGACCAGTTGAGCCCGGTGTCATCGAGTGGGATTTGAAAGACGATCTCGACAGGACTTAACTGGGCGGGATTCTGGACAATTGCTACCCCCTCGAGCGGCGGATTGAGCGAATTGTTGCCTTCTTTGGCCGCGAGCTGGAGCTGCTGGGTCATCAACATCATGGTGTTGCGTAGTTCATCCATTACATCGGCTTTGAGCGCAGCAGTGTTCATGGACACGATGGAAGAGTCGAGAGCGACATAGGACAAAGCACTGATAACCGCCATGATCGCGATGACAATCATCAGTTCGAGCAATGTGAACCCGCGAGTATCCATTTCGCCATTCTCCTACCTGTCCGTGAGCATCGTGGAAATCGTCTCTTGCAGCGGGCGGCCGTGCAAATCGGTCCATGTAACCGTTACCGCGACCTCGAGTGGATTTGCACCATCGTCGGCATAGCTCACCACTATCGACTCGTTGGGGAGGAGCCCCGGACCAGCCATGGTGTCTCCGTCAGGAAACACGTCGGTGACAGCATTGGGAAAAGCGCAGGGATTAGCATCGCGCTCGGCACGTATTTGAGCAACCGCTCCCCGCAGAATCTCGGCAGCCGCAGCCCGCTGATGCTGGGCATCCATGACCACGTAGTACGAAATGAGCCCTTGCGCCACCACGCCCAAAACCACCATGAAGAGAGCCATGGCTATGGCCACCTCGAGCAAGGTGAATCCCGCGTTAGTTCTTGGAATGGTTCGCAGCATACGCATAATCCTCGTATAGGAAAGTGTTAATGATTCCAGTGAAGAAAACCCACATGGAATCAACAAGAAACGCCGCCGCGCATGGTTAGAAAGTGCCCCAATCAACCCCTGATACCCTGATAATCGGTGCCACTTCTTCCTGGCAGCGCCCCACAAGACCATCCAACTGTCGGCTCACAGAGGGAAAATCCCCAGTCCCTGCGCAATAATCCACATGGTGAATATACACCACCCTTCTTGGGAATTGCAAGTCCAGCAAAGAGGGGCGCGCAGCTAAACCACTATCATATAATGATTTATATCGTACTTCTTTGTGGTTTTGACTTATGTTTCACGAGTAAGTCAAAACGTGATCGGGGTGGCTCCATCGGCGGGAGCGGAGATGATGGTTTCACCCTGCAGTCCTGTTTGCGTGGTGTACTCGCGCGCCAGTCGTTCGGCGAATTGCGTGGAGCGGGATGCTTCAACAAGGCTCACGGTGCAGCCCCCGAAGCCGGCGCC
>SLSB01000587.1 GCA_007130675.1 Candidatus Hydrogenedentota bacterium
GTCCGCCGTGACCGCCCGCAAGAATAAGATCATCCGGACCATCCGCGTATAGTTGGTTCCCGTAGCGATCACGACCGTTGCGCCACCAGTTAAAGCTGTAGAAGCCCGGCCCCACCTGTGTAATGGTTTTGCCGCCGCCCACGGTGCGCTGGCCGGCGAGCATGGGCGCCTCGTGGCCGCTTGTGACGGGCATTTCCGGCGGCACAATGGTTGACAACATTGTGTCGACATGGTCCCCTGCGAGCAATTGCGCGTCCTTCCAGCGCCCCCGGTGCAGGATGAATTGCCCAAATCGGGCAAAGTCGCGCACGGAAACAGCCAGCCGCCCCGGCCTGTCCGCGGGACCAAAAGCTTCAAAGGTGTAGGCGTCTTCAAAGCCAAGAGGTTCCCCAAGATAGCGTTTCAAGACCTCGTCAGCGTGCGCCTCGAAGACCTTGTGCATGAGCGTATCGTAATATAGTGCGAGCGCGTAGTCATTATACGAATAGGCCTCTCCGGGCGCTTCAGCGAGGCCATAACCGGAGGTTTGAGACCCCAAATGCGTCCATGTGATGCGCGCATCCTTATCAGGGTCGAGGGCGTGCAGCCTCGGCTCATGGTCCGCCACCAAATCATCGGCACTGCTGATGTACCCCTCCTGCACCGCGAAAAACAGCAGTGTGCTGAGCAAGGGTTTGAACGCCGACGCCACGTCGCTCGCCCGTTGTTGATCGCCCCAGCCATACACCATGCGCCCATGGCGCACCACACAGCCGCGGCCACCCACATGCTCCGCGAGGCGGTCCAGGATTTTTGCGTCAAGGCCCGCTTCCTGCGGCGTCATGTGCTCCCACGCGCTTCCTGGAAAAACAGGGGCCGGTTCCGCCGAATGTATGGTGATTCCTGAGAACACGTTTATGGTGACCATCACCAACCCAACGCTTATGATTGCTTTCATTGTCATCTTGCTCCTGTGCATTGTTACGGCCCTCCGGTTCAGAATTCGCCCACGGCAACCGCCCAGTCGGAGATGTAGGGCGCTTTCCACGTGTGGGGGCCGGGCTCGAGTTCGCCAATCTCGAATTCGTAATAGGGTGTTTTCGTGTCGATGGCGATTGCGGGCTGGGGCGTTGCCATACTGCTGAGATTTATGGTGATTTCGTGAACATCTTCGCCATACAAAAGGAAATGTGCGTTGCCGCGCCGCAGACACACACCATTGGTCAGGGTGTTGTCCCGCTCCATCCCGTTCAAGAAGCGGTTCGCGAAGAAGTCCGCATAGCTGCGGATCTGGTGGCGATTGGGATAGGGGCGCGAGCCGCCCCGGTCGTCATCGGGCAACAGATACCCCCAGATATTGGCAACGCCGCCGGCCATGGTGGAGCGCCACAGTCCGCGCCGCGTGTCGTCAAGGCTGTAGTCCTTCGCACGCCAGATGCTGTAACGCACGCGAAACCGGTCTTCCATAAAGGCGGGCCGGTCCGGTTGCTGTTCGAGTGCTGCCACGTACGCATCATAATCCGGCCGGTGCGTTTCGTAGCCCACATAGTCAAGTTGATAGGTCATGGCCCGGGAAATGGGCGTCCCATGTTGATGGGCTCTTCCGCCAAGCATACGCGGCCAGCCAAGATGTTCGTGCATGTGCGCATGCCATTCGTGCAGTTGCTCGGCGTTGACCCATTCCCAGAGGTCGAAGCCGTAACCGAGTGTCCAGCCGGGCAACGGGCCAAGCCGCGCAGCCAGATACCGCTGCAGACGCCGGTCCGCCGTGCCATTGATGCCCCACCGTATGGGGGTCATACGCCGGTCTTCATCGCCCCATTTCCAAATGTGCACAAAGCCGTCGGCCTGGTGGGTCAGGGTGATCAGGCGTTCCAGCGCCGCGAACGTCCGGGGATCGGGATTCGGATCGTCTGTGTCAAAATCCGAGTGGCGCTCTTTCTCGAAATCGAACCAGCGGCACATTACCCGAACATGCAGCCCGTTGAACCCGTGTTCGTCGAACCACAGGCGCAGGTCGTCCCGCAGTTCTTCTTCCGGCATGCTTTCAATCGCGTGAAGGCACTTGTACATGACCAACTGCGGCGTGAAAGGGCGCGTTTCACCCGATTCGCCTGTCTGCCATGCCCACCGGCTGTTCTCCGCCGTTGCCAGACAGCCCCGGGCCAAGGGCTCGGGATTCGGTTCAACAGTTACCGTTCCCGCGTGCCCGTCTAAATCGGCGTCCGTGCTGGTGGTCTGGAAGGTCCACCGGCCTGTCCGGGTGGGGAAAAAGCGAAACCGCCATGTGGTTTCGCCATCGAAAAACATGCCCGTGGTATGTGTTTCGCCCGTGGTCTCGTGCGTGAACGCAGCGGTTGCCGCGATATCGAACGGGTTGCCCTCGAATTGCGGATTGGCAATCGTCCATTCCACCACGGGTGTCCAAAGCGTGGCCGTTCGATTCGGTTCCTCCAGTGCATGCGCCACAACCGCAACAACAAATACGCCGACAGCCGCGATTGCCGCGCCCGTCCCCCATCGCATGGTGTTCCCAAGCATGTTTCCGTGCTCCAGGAATGTGGTGCGGCGAAAAAGCCGAAAGCACCGCATTGGTTATTCGTTCGCCTCGAGATGAAGCACCCAGTCTCTGCCTTCGGGAGCGGATACCGTAATGACCTCGGTATCTTCCGGCACATCCACTATGAAAGGCGATTCCCGCTCGCCCGTATCTGCGTCATACCAGTAGGCCGAGTAGCTCCCTCCGCCGCCGGGCAATACGGCCGTAACAGCGCCGCCTTCCGGCAAATACACGACATATTCGCCCCCTGCACGTCCGAACACGTACCCTTCGCCCTCGGTGACGGCGTCCCACAAGGGCGCCATCATCCAGAAGGCGATGCCGTCAATGAACTGGTGCAAGTTCCTCACCCAGCGCTGTTGCTGCAGGTGGTGCGGGTCTTCCCAGTCGCCCACGACCACTTCCGTGGACACGCCCGGCCGCGGGTGTACCGGCGCCATGCGGTGATAACGCATACCCGCCGTGCCGCCCACAAACGACATCCAGAGTTGATGCAGAATGTGGCTGCCGGGCGCTCCGCCCATCTGGCCGCTGTCGTACACCGGCTTAATCCGGCCCTGTTCGCGCTGCTGCCCGGCGAGCGCCTGATACGATTCCCACATTCCCGCCGCGCTCATGCGGCGCACCCGAAACGGGCTCGACGCGTCGTGAATGTCAAAAACATCGAATACGGGCAGATCATGGCGCCACATATTGGTCAAGAGTACCCTATCGGTGCCGAGTTCCGCGGCATATTCGCGGATATGGTTGACCCAAAACACGTTCCAGCCTTCTGACGAAACGCACTCGTTGCCCAACGAGTAGATCACGTTGTCGAAATCAATGGTCTCTTCAACTACCTTGCGCGCCAATGCCTTCTGGTAGCGCAGCGCCACGGGATTGTCGGCTTCGTCTGGCAGAGTACGGAAAAACTCGCGGTCCGCCGCGCTGGTTCCAAACACATCTTCGCCGTAATTGACGTTCTTCGCGGGATTCATCGGGTGCGTTGGCCATCGCGAAGCGCCCCCCTTCACCGCGGGATGATCGAACAGCTCGAGATTCACAACCGCGTTGTGCTCTCTGGCCGTGGCGATATAGTGCCGCAGCCGCTCGAAATAGGCGGGATTGAATTGGTCAAGGTCATACAGCCCCGATTCGGCATCCCGTATCCACGGCAGTTCGCCGCCCGCCTCGCCGTGTCCCGGCCAGAAGAGCGTCAAGCGCAACAGATTGCCTGAGTAGGCCGCCATGGTTTCAATATCGCGCACGTAATCAAAGTCCGGGTCGCTGATGGCGGTCCACCCGAAGCTTCTCGACGCCAGAAACACCGGCTCGCCATCAAAAGAGAAATAGCGCGGATTATCCTCGAATATCTGCAGTCCCGCGCCAGCCTGCTTGGGCGCTTCACCAAGCGCCGTGGCCGCGCCAAGCACCAGACAGGCGGTTCCCA
>SLSB01000176.1 GCA_007130675.1 Candidatus Hydrogenedentota bacterium
GAGTGGCCCCTGGGCGGGTATATGCTCAACGAAGACGGCTCGCTGGCGGATGCCCGCGCCTACGGATGGCGCGAGGTGCCCGCCGAACGGCGGCAGGAGTTCACCGAGCAGGATATCACCGTGCGCGATGTCCGCCCCGGGGTCGTGGCCTATCTCCAGGGGGCTTATGCGCGCCGCAGCGAAGACGGCGGGAAGACGTGGGACCGCTGGGAATTGCAGCTGCCCGCTCACCGTTCGCTGATGAACTACAACGCTTCCTCGCAACTTCGCCTCTCGAACGGCGTCCTGCTTCATACGGTCTACGGCGATCTCAAAGAAGATGCGGTTAGCCGCACGTTTGTGCTGCGGTCGGCGGACGACGGCCACACCTGGTGGTTTCTTCCGCTGGCAGCGGACCCTGCGGGCGAGGTGCGCTTCAATGAGACGGCGTTGTGCGAAAATGCCGACGGCGAGGTCATCGCCATGATGCGCTCGGAACCGCCCGCAGGCGGGTATCTGCGCCAATCTATCAGCCAGGACAGCGGCATTACATGGTCGCCGCCGGTCGAGACCGGTATGTGGGGTTACCCCGCCAACCTGATCCTGCTGGATGACGGCCGCATCCTGTGCACCTACGGCTACCGCCGGGAACCCATGGGCATCCGCGCCGTGCTGAGCAGCGACGGCGGCCATACGTGGGATACCGACAACATCATCGTGCTGCGCAACGATGCCGCGCCGTTCGGCTCGGACCTCGGCTACCCGATCAGCGTCGAGAAATCGCCCGGCGAGATGTTCACCATCTACTATTTCACGCTGGATGACGGTATTACCCACGTCGCCGGAACCCATTGGACCCTGCCGCCAATCAGCGAAGACGAGTAGCGCGGACGGCCATCCCAGTCTTCCTTTTCGACGGCCAATCGCGTACGATGCCCGCATAACACGCGAAGGAACCTGCCATGGAACTGGGCCGAGCCGAAAACTACTATCTCGACGCCCGCCGCTATGACGCCGAAAACGACGATTACTCAGCCGATATCCCGTTTTACGTCGAGCGCGCGAAGCAGACAGGCGGACCGGTGCTCGAGATTGGGTGTGGCACGGGGCGTGTCACCCTGCCCATTGCCCGCGAGGGCATCGAGATTGTGGGGCTGGACGTGGCGCCGTCCATGCTGGCGAGACTGCGCGAGAAGGCGGCCAAGGAGAAGCTCGATATCGAGCTCATCGAGGCCGATTGCCGCGCTTTCGCGCTGGACCGCCAATTTGCGCTGATCATCTGCCCGTTCAGCGCGATCCAGCACCTGTACGACCGGGCTTCACTCGAGGCGTTTCTCGACTGTGTACGCATTCATCTGGCGCCTCGAGCCCCCTTGATCTTCGACGTGTTCAACCCCAATGTCGAGATTCTCGCGCGCCGCGCCGCCGAGACAATGACCATCTTTTCGTTTACCGAAGAAAACTCGGGCGAGGAGGTATTCGTCGAGGAAACCACGGATTATGACGACGCGGCCCAAATATCGCATGTTACCTGGTATCTTACGGGAGGTGGGAGCGACGCAATACGGGTCGAGGAGATCGATCTTCGATGCTTCTATCCCCAGGAACTGGATATGCTCTTGCATTACAACCGGTTCGAGATCATCGAGAAGTTGGGGACGTTTACAGGTGAACCGTTTAGTTCCGGGCTGGGCAGGCAGATTGTCGTGTGCCGTCCTGTGTGAACCGTCCCAAAGTGCGCATACGGATGGAAATGGGTGGAGAAGCCTGTGTATGGGATGGAGGAAGTCCGATGAAACTCTCCGCGGATGAATTGCGACCGCTGCTCAAGAACGAGCGGTTCCCGCGCTCGGAGGCCTATGATCCGGTCTGGGTGTTGGAAAACGAGATGGGGCCCAGTGCCCTGTGGCTGACTGAATGGCTCTGCGAGGAAATGGAATTCGAACCCGGCATGCGTGTGCTCGACATGGGCTGCGGCAAAGCCATGAGTTCGGTGTTTCTCGCCAAAGAATTCGGCGTGCGGGTCTGGGCCAACGACCTGTGGATTCCCGCCTCGGAGAACTGGCAGCGTATATGCGAGGCGGGCGTGACCGACCTGGTGTGTCCGATCCATGCCGAAGCACACGACCTGCCCTATGCCGAAGGGTTCTTCGACGCCATTGTCTGCGTCGACGCCTACAATTATTTCGGCACCGATGACTTGTACCTCGGTTACTTCTCGAAATTCGTGCGGCCGGGCGGCCAGCTCGGGATTGTGGTTCCCGCATTGATGCGCGAGTTCAAAGACGGCCCACCCGAATACATGACGCGCGAGCAATCCAATGGCAAACGCTGGTGGGATCCCGCCGTGTGCTTTTCGATTCATACCTGCGCGTGGTGGGAAAGACACTGGAAACAGACCGAGCTCGTGGATATCGAGGTGGCGGACACGCTCGTCGAGGGCTGGTGTGACTGGCTGCAATTCGAAGAAGCCAAAAATGCCGCTGACACCAACCGCTGGCCCGAGGAAGCGGAAGTCCTCCGCGCCGACGAAGGCCTGTACCTCGGCTTCGCGCGCCTCGTGGCGCGCAAGCGTGCCGAGCAGGCCGAAAAATTGTCAACCCACGCGGAGGCATAGACGGCGGCGGCCTGCCTCCAATGCGATAGACTCTGTTCTCATCAGCCCTTGTTTGCGCAAGCACAGAGTCTTGACCGGACCGCCCCAAAAACCATACATCGCAACAAGCCGAAAGATCTGTTGCGCCTTGGGTAGCTTAACTGGTAAAATACCAGTAACAAGGGGGTCAAGCGGTGTGAGCGCACGCGGGTGATAACATCGTTTCCCGCTCGAGGGGTTGCAGTGGGAGACGGGAGAATGGCCATGAATGTGTGCGCGTATTGTGAAGCGCCAATAGCGGCGCAACGGAGCGTGGGGGCAAACAGCAATATCTATCTGTATGCCTGCGCGAAATGCCTGAATATCTCGCTGCTCCGCAACCGGTCAAACGATTTGTGGGCAGACCAGCTCGAGACTGTGCCGGATGTCCGAGAGACCCTTCCGCCGGGCTCGGTGCCCGCGGAGATTCTGGGGAGTTTGCGCAAGGCCGCGGATGCTCTTCCCATGTTGCCAGAGGCATGTCAACGGGTGGTGATGCTGGCTCACGATCCCCTGTCTACCATGACGGACATCGCCGTGGCCATCAACCAGGACCCGATTATCGCTACCAAGCTTCTTCGCCTGGCCAACAGTGTCGCTTTTGGCGGGAACCGCGAGATTACCAACCTGGATCAGGCCTGCGCACGACTAGGAATCAAAGAAATTGTGCGCACGGTGCAGTCCATTGCGTACAGCGGCCTGTACCGGGCCGCTAAACCGTCCCAGCGCAAAGCCATGCAGGAGTTGTGGCGGCATACCATCGCCACTTCTCAGGCCGCCTTCGAGCTTGCGCGGATGAAATGCCCGACGCAGGCCGACGATATGTTCGTGGCAGGCTTGGTCCATGATCTCGGGGCGGTAGTGCTATCCAATATCATTGGGAGCAGCCCTGTCACCAGCACCAGCCGCCTGCGTTCGGAGCCCGAGCTGGCGCACGATTTCGCGGTGCGCCATCACGCGATGGCGGGAATACACGTCATTGCCGAGCGCGGTCTGCCGAACGCGTTCGCGTTCACGACCTATTTCCACCCGAATCCACAGGAATTGCCCATCTCCGAACCGCGGATATCGGTGTTGATTGTGCATGTGGCCGAGCGCGTGGCCCAAGCCTGCGGATACGGTTTCGATGGCGGCGACGAGGTTCTGAGCGTGGACGATCCCGAGGTGGCCGAGCTGGGCCTGGCCGCCGATGACCTCGAAGCCGTTCAGGCCAAGGTCACCACGACTGTCGAAGCCTTGCTCGATGTGATGGTTTCGTAGCGCGGGACGCGGCACGCTTCCGAGGGATTATCCGAGAAACCGCGCGGTGACGTCTCCAGCGGTGGTGTTGTCGGTTGGGAGGTCGCGCGGCATGCCGGGGTACTGCATCCAGACTTGGAGCATGCCTTCGCCTCGGGGCAGTGAGAACACCCCCGCGCGCTGGCCTTCGGCCATCGCACACACCATCTCGTTTCCCTGAATGGCGGCATGCAAGGTTCCCGCTCGAGTGGTTTCGCCGCGGTCGATGGTCAATTCATACAACCCCGCGCGCTCGATGAACACAGACCAGCCAATGGGGCGGCCGTTGACGTGGGCCTTGTCCTGGAAGCGGCACAGAAGCACGGGGTTTTCGTAGGGTGAGCCCAGCTGGATTCGCCCGGGGGTGAAATTCCTGGATGCCCTCACGTCTTCGAACCATGCATCGTAGGCTGAACGCAGCGCCGCAACGATTCCGGGGTGGAGGTGAGCCAGGTTGTGCTCCTCCCCCGGATCGTTATACAAATCATACAGTTCGAATACCCCGGCGTTGTCTGCATCGAGCCGCTCGCGATGAAAGGTTCCGGGATTGCACACCAGCTTGTAGCGTTCCGTTATGGCGGCGGCGTTATGGTACGGTTCGGGAGACAATCCCCGGTGACACTGAAAAAAGAGGTGTCGGTCCGGGAGGTCTTTGACTTGGCCGCGCAAGAGGGAAAAAAGGCTTACCCCGTCGAGCTGGACACCCCCTGGAGGGGGCACGTGGCAGCTCTCGAGTATCGTCGGCAGCAGATCGATGTCTGCGGCCATAGTATCGATTTGGCGTTTGCCCCTCAGCACGGCCGGCCACTGGACGAAACAAGGCACCCGGATACCGCCTTCGTGCACCGACGATTTGCGTCCGCGTAGACCGCCGTTGTAGCGCGGATGCTGCGGGCCGTCGTCGCCCAAGAAGATGACCAACGTGTTGTCGCGCAGTCCTTGCTGGCCCAGCCATTCGAGCATCCGCCCGACGTTGTCGTCGATATTGGTGATCATCCCGTAAACGCGGGCGGTGGTGTCGTCGAGCCCTTGAGCAGTATACGGCTCGACGTATTCAGGCATGATCTCGAGCGGTGTGTGGGGCGCGTTGGTCGCCAGATAGACGAAGAAGGGCCCGTCGCGGTGGGTGGCCATGAACTCACACGCTGCGTCGAAGAAGATGTCGGTGCAGTATCCCTCCGCCTGCACCGGCTCGTCCCCGCGCCAGAGTTTCGGGTCGAAATAACTGTTCGGCTGATCGGGGGGCTGCCCAATGCCGCCGGATTTGTGCCAGAGACACTCGTCAAACCCTTGATCCTGAGGCCGCATGGGATAGTTGTTGCCCAAGTGCCATTTACCAAACAGACCGGTCGTGTATCCCGCCTCGCGCAGCGCTTCGGCAAGGGTTATTTCGTCGTTGTGCATCAGCGCCCCGCCCCGGTATGTGTCCACCACGCCCGTGCGGTAATGGTGGCGCCCGGTCATGAGGCTGGCGCGGGTCGGCGCGCATACCGGGCTGCAATAAAAGCGGGAGAATAAAATGCCACTCTGGGCAAACCGGTCGAGGTGGGGCGTCTGGATAATGTCATTGCCGTGCACCCCGACATCGCCGTAGCCCTGGTCGTCCGTAATGATGACAATAACGTTTGGCCGCGGACATGGCGCGTCTTTGGGTATGGGCCTGTGCCGACAGCTCGCGGCAAGCGCGCCCGCCCCGAGCCCGAGACCCTTCAGAAACGCTCTGCGTGTAGACCTTGGCATACTGGTACCTTTTCGCGCTTCCTTATTGTCTTTGGTTCCCCGAGTCGTCTCTCTGCTGAATCATACCTCATGGCCATGGCTCAGGAAAAGTGAGCGCTTATCCGGAATTATCGGATGAGAACCGGTGAAAGCACAGGTGCCGCCACCGTGGCGCATTCGCCCTCATCACCGCCTCGTCGTGCGCGCCAACAGCGCGGCAACATGCCAGTCCAGCCTGCAACGGCTGGGAAAAGGCACAAAAAAGTAGACAAGACTGAAGCTGAGCGTGGCAGCGGTGTGGTTTTGGGGGCATGTGCCCCCGGGGCTGCGCCGCGCGCCGACGCGCGGCTTTCGCCAGGCGGCCACGTTCCCGCACCGTTGGCGCTCGTAGCACCGCCGTCTCGCCCGTGGCGGGATCATGGCCGAGACGGCCATGCCACGACGATATCCCGCTGTGGCGTGTTACTGCAATTCTCGCCCGGCACCCTCGTTAGGCAGTTCCGTTCACGCCTCCCCGCTGATATCGAGCCATCCGACGCCTGCCTTTGCGAGTGCGTAGCCGACCTCGCGCCGGTAGTCGCCGTAGCAGGTCATCCAGTGGAATCCGCGCATTTCCTCGACGAGTTGCTGGTGGTCGCCCTTGATGCGGAGGTCGACCTGGCTGGTGCAGATGTCATGCGCGGGGTTCTCGAGCACCTCGCCCTCGAATCCCACCCAGCGCTGGCTGCCGAAATCCGGCACGAGCACCGTCATCTCCTGACCGACCCGGAACTCGACTTTCGGGGCCGCCCCGTAATCGGACTCGAAATGGGTTCGGATCAAGACGTCCTCGAGGTTCTTCCCGTCCATTTTTCGGGGGGCCGAGCAATGGGCCACCGTCACGACGCCGCTGTGGGGATAGGTGGGGTTGCAGAAGAACACCGGCTTCCCGCAGATGTAATGGAGCAGGATGCCCGAGGGGATGACCACAAAATCGGATTCGCAGAAGGCCAGGTAGCCTTCGTCGTTGAGCAGGGTCAGCACCAGGCAGGCAGTCGTCTCCGACATCGGAATGATCGAGCCCATGCAATGCCCCACGGTAATCGCGTCGGTCTCGTGTTCGGCCATCAGTTCGCGGAACACCTCGGTAAGCACGAAAGCCTTGTCGACAAACGCGCGCATTTCGTCGAGGGTCTGCGCGGAACCTTTGCCCGCCACGAGCTCCTCGGTCGTGAGTTGCTGTTGCAGTGGCAGCAGGGTGACGCCGGGCTGCTCGAGATACGCGCGGGACTGCTCGATGCAGCGGCGCACGAGGGCTTCGTTGCTGGTTGCCCGCTGAATGCGCTCGCTCATCTCTTCGTAGGAAATCTCGGCGAAATCCATTCCCCACAATTCGCGGGCGCGATTGGGGGCGTCGCTATGATGGCCGCGGTCCCATCCGAGCGCTCCGCCAATGGCGACCACGCGCTTGCCCTGGATTCCGCGCAGTCCGTTCAAGGCGCGCAACCGCCACAACACCTCGTCGTGGTCGTCAACCACCACATCATTAATGGTCATGCCGCCGGTATGCTGGAATTCGTCCGTTTCGCGGCGCAAAAACCGGGGATGCACGATTTCGTACCAGAGATACGCTGGACCCGTGCGATGACGCACGAACATGAGATTGTGTTTCTCGGGATTCGCCAAAGCGATGATCAACCCCGTGCCGCCGCCCGCGCCGTAGATAAGCGTGACATCCTGCTCGCCGTTGGCGATGCTCTGTGCTTCTTCGGTGTTGCGGGCCGCCGCCAGCGGCATCACCTCGAGCGGAAAATCCGCTTTTGCGGCCATCGCATCGAGCTCATTGCGGATACGCGCGCCTTCCTGCCCCACATGCGCCTCGGTGATGAGTCCGCCCCAGTTCCTCCACGAGGTGGCCTCGCGATACGAGGGCATTTCATACGCAAGCACGGGCAGCACCCGCAGCGGACGGTTCGCCGGGGGACGGTGCTGCGATGGCGCGGCGGCTGCTACGGATTGACGGCCGAGCTGATGCAACAGCGTGCTGCCCAGCGTGGCCACTCCCGCCCCGGCAAAGAACTGGCGCCGCGTTACCTCCGGCCGCCGCGCGCCGCAACAGCTACCGGATGTGCAACCGGCATGATGATGGTCATGCTTGATCATGTTACGCTCCTCCCTTGGTCTTGCCCACACCGAAAACACCAACGCCACTAAACCCGTGTTCGGCAGGATTGAACACCCGCCAGCCTCTCCGAACGGCTGCCAATGCTGCCAGCGTGTGCACCATTGTACGCCGTCGGGGTCCCGAGGTCTACCAAATCGATCGAAGCTGGCCACCGAGACTGTGCGGCAAGAGCGGCGGTATAGGACTTATGAGGCCTGTAGGTCATAGAACGGACGATGACGGGGCGCCTCGGCAGGCGCGCAATGCTCAAAGCGCAAGCCACTTCAGGGCACGTAATCAACAAAGAAACAGCTCGGGCCCCTTTTCTGTCGGTTACTTCTGCCCCCCTGAGCGAGCCGCGGATTCGGTTGCGGGTGTGCCGCGCTGTACGTTTACCAGAACAAACGCGCGGCCTGGGCCACAAACGCGCAAACGAGAACCGCAACCACCAGCGGAAGGAGGTTTGACAGCGCGGTCCATTTCACGCTGCGTGTTTCCTTCCAGATCGTCAAGGTCGTCGTCGTACAAGGGTAATGAAGCAGTGAAAACAGCATAAAACACACGGCGGTGGTCATGGTCCAGCCGTTATCAAGGAACAGTTGCGACGGATCCTCGAGCTCGAGCATCCGCGTACCCTGGAGATAGCCCATGATGATGGTAGGCACGACGATCTCGTTGGCCGGTATCGCGAACACGAAGGCAATGACAATGACGCCGTCGAGCCCGATGAAATGGCCGATTGGGTCGAGAAATTCGCGCAGCCACGCGAAAGCCGACACATCGCCCACGGGAATTGTTCCCAAGAGCCAGATGAGCCCTCCGGCGGGGGCCGCGCATATCACCGCGCGCCAAAGCACGAACAGGGTGCGATCGATAAATGAGGTGTAGAGCACACGGCCTACCTGCGGCCGGCGAAAGGGCGGCATCTCGAGAGTGAAACTGCTGGCCACACCCTTGAGCACGGTCCGCGAGAGCATAAGCGACATGAGGAGGGTGGCCGCGATGCCGATAAGCGTCACCGCGACAAGAGTCGCTACGCTGGCAAGGGTCGCCCAGCCGGCGGAAAACGATGCGGCGACAAACAGCGAGGCCGCCATGATCAACATGGGCCAGCGGCCGTTGCAGGGCACGAAGTTGTTCGTCAGAATTGCGATCAGCCGCTCGCGGGGTGATTCGATGATGCGGCACGCCACGACACCGGCGGCGTTGCAGCCAAACCCCATCGCCATGGTCAGAGCCTGTTTGCCGTGGGCTCCCGCGGCGCGGAAGAACAGGTCCATGTTGAACGCCACCCGGGGCAAGTAGCCGAGGTCCTCGAGGATGGTGAACATCGGGAAGAAGATGGCCATTGGAGGCAACATCACCGAGACCACCCAGGCAAGCCCGAGGTAGACGCCGTCGACCAAGAAACCGGTAAGCCAGAATGGGGCGTTGAGTCTGTTAAAGAGACCGAGAAAGCCTTCGTAAAGGCTGAAATTGAGGAAGGCCGGTGCGTTTTCGACGCCGAAATAGGTTGCAAGCCAACCTTGCAGACCGCCTTCCTCTATCAGCACGCCCTCGAGGAAGGCCGAGGGCACATTTGACCCCTCGATGGTGAGCCAGAAGACGAGGCCGAGCAGCGCCAGCATCATGGGGATGCCCGTTGCGCGCGAGGTGAGAAGTTTGTCAAACCACAGTTCGTAGTCCCGCCATTTGCGCGGTTCGGCGGTCACGCAGGCCTGGGCCGTCTCGGAAGCGAAAGCGTAGGCCCGTTCCGTCACGCGCTCATGGACGCGCCCCTCGAATTGCTCGCGGAGTTCCGCGGCGCGCTCGAGTAATTCCTCGATATCCCGGTTCGCCTCATCCATCGTCGTTATTCCCCGGCATGCTGCAGCTCACCGCCGCGGCCCGGTTCCACTTGCGGGCATTCGCGACGGAAGCGAATCGGCGCCAATCCGCCCCGCAGTGCTGCAAAGCAATTTCGCTTCGATTTCTTCAAGAAGCCGTGCGTCACCACCGTCGATAAGCCGCAAGGCGATCCAGCGGGGATTGGGGACCCCTGGCAAGGCTTTCTCGACGTGGGGTATCAAGGCCTCCACAGCTTCCTCGAGGGCGTTGTCATACCGCAAGACCACCGGATTGGTGGCCACTGCGCCCGTGGCGACGCCGAGAATAGCCTCTTGAAGCTCGCTGAGCCCTTGTTTGCGCCGGGCGGCCGTCGCGACAACAGGTACCCCCAGGTGTTGCGAAAGAGCAGTGGTGTCCACCGAAACCCCTTTGCGCCGGGCTTCATCCATGAGATTCACACAGACAACGGCCCGGGGCGTGATTTGGAGTATCTGAACGACCAGGTTGAGGTTGCGTTCCAGACAGGTCGCATCCGCGACCACAACCGTGCAGTCGGGATTCCCAAACAAAATGAAGTCGCGCGCGATTTCTTCTTCAACGGAGGTCGACAGCAGCGAATAGGTTCCCGGCAGGTCGACGAGCTTAAGTCTTCTTCCGGCGCAGGTCCACTGCCCTTCCGCGCGCATCACCGTCTTTCCAGGCCAATTGCCAACATGCTGGCGGAGGCCGGTCAAGGCGTTGAACACGGTGCTCTTGCCAGTATTGGGATTGCCCGCAAGCGCGACAATAAGCGCGCCTTCGGCTGCTCTTCGCGGCTCATCAGGCGGGAGATGTTCACCGGTTGTGCGACAGCCCCGGCATCTGTGCACTTCAGATGCTGCTTCGACACAGCCGCGCTCCGAGGGGGGCGCAGCGCCCAGCCTTACGTCGACCAGAGCTGCGTCGCTCCGGCGCAGGGCAATGTCTGCGCCGCGAATCCGAAAAACCACGGGGTCTCCGCTGGGGCTTGCGAAAACCGCCTCGATGGCCGCGCCTTCCACAACCCCGAGGTCCAAAAGACGGCGGTAGAGCAACCCGTCGACGCGCACCTCGGACACAAAACCCTGCATGCCGGGGTTCAGGGCGGAGAGGCTGATTGTCAGCGGTTCATTCGTGCTGTCGTTGGAAGCCACGTGCTGAAGGTCCCCCTTCCTCAGTGTCGCCATACTACGCCATATATTAGCCTCGACTAACTGGGAAAACAAACCTTCGGGTTCCATTTATTCCTCGCCATCCCTTTTGTCACCCGAGGGTCGCGTTCGAGCGGCAATCCAACCGAAAGTAGACACGCGAGAAAATACCGAGCTTGCTGCAATCAAAGTCGGCACCCTGGCCAGTGAAACCCCTACCCTTTCCGGAATCGGGAGTGGTGCGCAGGTGCCGTCCCATTTTGCTAATAATTAGCTTAGGCAAACTTTTCTGGCCCTAGTCTTTACGGGTTTCGTTCTTCACCAACGTTGAATTGAAATTAGGCGGTTTAACAGCCTTTCTCGCTGGGGGCACCCTGGTGAATGTCGCTGCGGCCGGCCTGAAAAGCGCCTTGAGACGAAGAGTCAAGGCGGGAATTGGCGATGCGGAGGTGCAGCCGCCTCAACCAGGCTTCCGAGGAAGAAGCAAACGCCACCAGCACCTCGAGCCGCTCGAGCACATCGTCACTCAGAACATGCTCCAGACGGTGCACTTCGGGGTCGGCCTGCTCGGGCTCCATGCCGAGAACCCTGACCAGCAACGCGGTGAGGCATTCGTCACGGCGGACGATCGCTCTCCCAAGGGCTTCTCCGTCGGGTGTTAGCACAATTTCCCCGTAAGGCTTATGGCTTACAAGCCCCTTCTTGACAAGCGAGGCGACTGCTCGCGTGGCGCTTGGACGCTTCACCCCGAGTTTCTCAGCCAAGAGAGCCGGACGGACCGGTCCTTCCGCGGACATCCGGTATATCCACTCGACGTAGTTTTCCTGGCTGGGTGTGGTCTTTTTGCTGTCCATGCTTACCTCATACCGCAGTAATCAGCTAAAATTAGCATAAGCTAATTTTTGGCCATCTTATCGCCACCACAAAAGCAGGCATCACAATTTCGCACATAACCTACTCCAGCGCGGGGCCTTCGATGCGTTCGCCACGGAGCTGCCTGGCCTGATCTTCGGGGTCGAATGTGCCATAGAAGAGGGCGTTCGCGTCCATCCAGGTCACAATTCGGTCGATTTCCTCTTGATTCAGTCGCACGTCCTGGTGCCCCTCGAGAAGCATATCCATGAGCCGGCTCGCGCGCGCTCCGAACCGGCCGGGTTGCGTGATAGGCTCGCTATTCTCTACGAGTCCTCCCCACGACGCGAA
This sequence comes from Candidatus Hydrogenedentota bacterium, assembly GCA_007130675.1. Taxonomy (GTDB): domain Bacteria; phylum Hydrogenedentota; class Hydrogenedentia; order Hydrogenedentales; family SLHB01; genus UBA2224. Next base: position 11,954 of record SLSB01000176.1, read on the forward strand.
GGGCACGCGCCTGCCCAGCACGTTGTAGGATTTGCTGTACCGCCCTTCCGGTTCGCCCGTCAGGACGATGGGCGTGCCGTCTGGGCCTGCCGGTTCGTCCCCGCCGTGACACGTGACGCAATGCTTGTCGAGCACAGGCTGCACCAGCAGGGGGTAGCTGAAGGGATTCGAGCCGTCCGGTCCTGGCTGGATTTCCGATGGAGGCCGTGTCATCGCAAGCGGAACCGACATCTCGGGCGGCGCGCTCAGACGGTGCTCGTGGCACCCCACGCACGAGGCCTTTTCGCCCGGCTGAAGGTAGGTGATGCTGCGCATGGTCTGCACGGCGCGGCCCGTCGCATCGAGCGCCTGGAATGCCACCGGAATGCGTGCGGGGGCAAAGAAATAGGCCGAACCGTCGGCCTCGACGGGCACGATCCCCAGCACCTGGCGTCCCGGCGAAGCGTTGGCGAATCCCACGGTAGGCTGATTGGCATGCGGGGTGGTCTTGGGAAGCACCTGCACGATGCGCAGGTGCGTGATCGTTTCCTCGGGAAGTCTGGGGTCGCTCGCATAAACATCCTGCAGGAAATACGTACCCCGGTCAGCAAGGTGCGGATCGAGAATCGAGGGAACGACCGGAGGCCGGGGCCGCGGCCGCAACGGCACGGGCCACTGGCTGGCGATATTCAGGTCGCGGTACAGCAATTCCTTGTTTCCGAATGCGTCGACCAGATAGAGGCCAAACATATTGGGTCTATTGGCGTCGGGTTCGCCGATGAGCGAGTCAAAGCTGTAGGCGGCGAGGAAGTAGGTCTCGGAGAGCGGATACGGGCTGCGGTAGCAGTGCCCGGGCCAGCGGCGGGCCTCCTCGGGCGTCTCGAAGTCCTTCGGGCTGCCGGGGGCGTGCCAGTTGCGCGGGGCCACGTATGTTTCGCTCTCGGGGAAAGGTGCACCTGGCGTGAGGCGCGTCAGGGGTTCGAGGTCGTCCACGCCGCGCGTGGTGTCAACGAGAATAATCGAACCGGCCGTCATGGCATGGTGTGCGGCAGCCGTCGCAATTATTCGGGATGAACCGGGCACCTTGCGCGCTTCCCAAATCCCGACAGGATTAAACGTGTTGTTGCCGTAGTAAATGGTGGGAGCCGAGCCGTCGGGCCGCACTGTCCAAAGGTGCTGGTAGTGCACGGCGTCGCGGTCCACATAGTCCCACCGCGTGTAAATGATGCGGCCGTCGGCAAGCACGGCCGGGTCCCATTCCTGGGTTTCGTGGTACGACACGGTGCGCGGATTCGCGCCGTCGTGATCGGCGAGTGCGAGGGTGTACACGTCACAAGGGCCGCGCCCGCACCGGTGGTACCCGCCGCGGCGGGTCGAGATGAACATCAGATTGCCGTCGGGCAGTTCGCGCGGCGAAAAATCGTCATAGGGACCGTCGGTCATTTGCCGCAAGCCGGTTCCGTCCGGGCGAACCTCGAAGAGGCGGTAATAACGATCGAAACACTGCTCACGGATCTCGTCGTACGGATCGAACGGCACCTCACAATAGGCGAATAGAATCCGGTCCGCGTCATACGTGACCTCCGGGTGCATGTAACTTCCCAGGGGGAGCTGTTGGGATACCAGTTCGCGGCTGATCATGGATTCGCCCGGCGCGTCGAGCACATACAAACCGCCGCCTCCGCGCGCGCACCGGCCGTAGTATTGGGTTAACTGATGGCTGAAATACGAGGGTACACGCTTAACGAACAGCAACGGACCGGCCTCGGCGAAGAGCGGGTTGGCAAGCGCGATTTTTCTGCGGAGATGGTGAACGCGCCGCCAGAGACTCTCCCACTGCGGGGCGGCGGCGGCAACGTCTGCTTGCGTTAGTACGTCGTATTCCTCGCGGAGGGCATTCCATTGAGCCGCATCATCGGACGACAACGCGCGGGCTTCAGAGAGGTCCGAGATCAGGGCATCGCCGCGATTCAGGAGACGCTCGATAGCCACCGCATAGGTGACGGCCTCGCGCTCGGTGCCGATGCCATCCTGCATGCGCCAGTCCCACTCGATAAGCGCCGTCTGCATGCCCGGCCGCAAGGCGGGAAGCGGGCGCGGCGGCAACGGCTGCTCGCGCGGCGGTGACGGCATCACGGGCAGAACGTGCGAGGCGGCCTGTGTCTTCAGTTTCAACTCGGTGATCTGTACGAGGCTTTCCTCGGCCGTTCCGTGGATTTCGATGGCCAACTCGACGGGTTCTTCCGTGACCACGGGGGTGCCGATGGAAAGATGCGCAATACTTTCCGAAGATAGGTCATAACGGGTTGAATTCGTGCCTAGCGCAAATAAGACACGGGCACTCCCTCCATGAACGACAGCGACTCTCGCCTCGACCGACGCCCCCGGCGGCACATTCAGTAGTGGCAGACGCACCTCGGCGTGTTCTCCCTCCCGAAGACATGCAGCCAGCCCGTCCTTGCCGAGCGAGGCCAGTTGCGGACCTTCCTCGAACGCGACGAGCGAAAACCCGCACACTTCGGCACTGGGTTCAGGGGCAGGCTCGCCGAGAAGCGTTATCACCGGAACGCCGAAACGCAACGCGTTCGGGTCGGCAAGCAGGCGGGCGTTGAGCCAATTGGCCATATCGCATGCAATGCCGTCTCCGGCGTCCGTGGCAACCAGACGCAATACGCGCACCCCCGACAGGTCAACC
>SLSB01000151.1 GCA_007130675.1 Candidatus Hydrogenedentota bacterium
GATCGGGCTGCACACCTCATGGGACACGATCTTCGCTGTTGCTTCCCCGGCGATTCCGTTTCTGTTCCATTTCGTTTCTTTATCCATGTTCTTGAAAACATGCGGCAAAAAACCGGATAATCTGCCAATTACTGCCTTGAAGGGCCTGTTGGGGCATTTCATACGGACAAACACGTGACGCAAGGAAATTTTTCGCTATGAGCGATCATGCATTCGAGCCGGTGCCGTCCTCGTTCAACTTCTCTGAGGCCGAGAAGGATGTTATCGGTTTCTGGAAAAACAACCGTATCTATCAGAAGAGTCTGGAGGCGCGTGCGGGTTCTCCGAGGTTTGTATTTTACGAAGGCCCGCCCACAGCCAATGGCATGCCGCACCCGGGGCACTGCCTTACGCGTACCATCAAAGACATTTTTCCGCGCTACAAGACCATGACCGGCCATTTCTGCGAACGCAAGGCAGGTTGGGATACCCACGGACTGCCGGTCGAGATCGAGGTGTGTAAGGAGCTTGGCATTATCGACGGGGGGAAGGCTGCCATCGAGGCCTATGGCATCGAGAAGTTTAACCGGGCATGTCTCGAGTCGGTATTCCGCTATCAGCGTGAGTGGGAAGAGCTTACGGATCGCATCGGGTTCTGGGTTGATCTCGAGGATGCCTACATCACCTACCACCAGAGCTATGTCGAGAGCGTCTGGTGGGCATTGAAACAGTTGTTCGACAAGGGGTTGCTCTATCAGGGCCACAAGGTCGTGTGGTGGTGGGCGCAAGGCGGTACGGCGCTCTCGGCCGGCGAAGTCGGCGAGGGTTACCGTGACACGGACGACCCGGCGGTCACGGTGCGTCTGCGCTTGCCGGAGGAAAGCCGAGCGGTCCTCGGCATCGACAATCCGAACACGAGCCTGCTTATCTGGACCACCACCCCTTGGACGCTGCCGAGCAACTGTGCGGCGGCGGTGGGTCCCGACATCGAATACGCCGCTGTCCACCATGCCGGGGAGTTTGGTGAAGAGGTCTTAATTCTCGCGCGCCCGCTTGTCGAGCGCTACTTCGGCGAGGAGGCCAATATTGTCCAGGTATTCAAAGGTCTCGATTTGCTTGGTCTGAAATACGAGCCTCTGTTTAACTATGGTGTTCCCACGACCATCGATGGCAGCCAGGAGGCGGAGAAGTATTGGGAAGTCGTTCCGGGGGATTTCGTGGATCTCGAGACGGGCACGGGTATCGTGCACATGGCGCCAGCCTTTGGTGAAGATGACTACCGCATCTGCCAGGAACTTGGTATCGGGTTTCTGTGTTACGTCAATTCCGACGGCACGTTTGACGAGCGCGTGACCGACGTGGATCCTTACGACCAGACACCTTTCGCGGGGCAGTTCTGCAAGGATGCCGACAAAGGCCTCACCCGGTTTCTTAGAGAGAATGGCGCGATCTTCAAGCACGACCAATACCGCCACGCGTACCCCTTCTGCCCGCGGGCGGAAGACGACCCGCTCATCCAATACGCCCGCCGGAGCTGGTTTATTCGCACGTCGCAGTTTAAAGACGAATTTCTTGCCAACAACAAGGGCATCTATTGGCAGCCCGAACACATCCGCGACGGCCGGTTCGGCAATTTTCTCGAGAATAACGTGGATTGGGCGATCTCACGCGAACGGTACTGGGGCACGCCGCTTCCGGTGTGGGTCTGCGAGAAGACCGGCCACATGGAAGCCGTTGGCTCGTACGCCGAATTGATGGCTAAACCCGATGTGCAAGGCGTCGAGGTGTGGGATAAAGCGAAAACGGAAAACCCTGAGCTGGTGGACCATCTCAAGATTCACAAACCCTACATCGACGCAGTGACGTATCAGAGTCCGAAAGACCCCTCGGCTCGGATGCAGCGCGTGAGCGAAGTCATCGATGTATGGTTTGATGCCGGCTGCATGCCCTTTGCGCAATGGGGCTACCCCCATCTCGAGGGCAGCGAAAAGCAATTCACCGACCGGTTTCCCGCCGATTTCATCAGCGAGGCCATCGACCAGACCCGCGGATGGTTTAACGCCCTGCTTGTCATCAGCACGATCGTCCATGGCAAAGAGAAGGCGGATTATCCCCATCCCTTCAAGAGCTGCATCTGCCTCGGGCACATCATGGGCGAAGACGGGCTTAAGTTGTCCAAACGCCTCAAGAATTACCGGGAACCGGGCGTGCTTTTCGAGAAATACAGCGCGGATGCTCTCCGTTGGAGCTTTTTCGCCAAAAACCCGCCCACGAGCACGGGCCGCCTCTCCGAGCGCAACGTCGAAGAAGTCCAGCGCGAACTGCTTATCCGCTGGTACAACGTGTACAGCTTCTTCGTGATCTACGCCAACTTGGACGGCTTCGATCCCTCGAGCGCCCCTGCCGCGTTTTTGGAGCGCATGGGATTTGACTCCGCGAATGCGGCCGGGGAAGGGGGGGAGGCCGTCTATCTGGCGCGCGACGAACGCCCCGAGCTGGACCGCTGGATTCTGCATGAACTCGACCGTACGACGCTTGAGGTGCGCAATGCCATGGAAGCCTACGGCTGCAATCCTGCCGCCCGCAGCATCCAGGCATTTGTCGAGGGCCTCTCGAACTGGTATGTCCGCCGCAGCCGCGAACGGTTCTGGGCGAGCGAGTGGACCTCCGATAAGGCCAGCGCCTATTGGACCCTCTACGAGTGCCTTCTGAAACTGGCCCAGTTGGCCGCGCCGTTTGTGCCGTTTTTCTCGGAAGTCACCTGGCGCAATCTCCATAAACCCTTGCCGGGCGCGCCCGAGAGCGTCCATCTGTCGGCATATCCCGAGGCAGACAGGGCCGGGCTCGATACGCAGCTCCTTGACGAGATGGCCGCGACGCGTGAGGCCGTCACGCTCGGCCTCAGTGCCCGCCGAACGGCCAACATCAAGGTCCGCCAGCCCCTTGGCCTGTGTGAGCTAGTGCTTAGCAGCGACGGTTTGCGCGCCGGACTCGAAAAGCACATCGACCTCATCAAGAGCGAACTCAACGTTAAGGAAGTGGCGTTCACGGACAATCCCGACGAGTATGTGTCCTTCGAACTCAAGCCCAATTTCAAGGTGCTTGGGCCGCGGCTCGGCAAGAAGGTCAAGCTCGTGGGTAAGGCCCTTGCCCAGGGCGATGCCGCCGCCATGTGCGCTCAGCTTCAGGAAGGGGCGCTCACACTTGACCTCGATGGCGAAACCGTCGAGTTAACCAGCGAGGACCTCGAGGTCCGCCTGATGCCGAAGGAAGGTTTTGCCGCCGCGCAGGGCCGCAACATGGTCGCCGTAATCTCGACCGAGATCACCGAGGAATTGCGCCTGGAAGGCTGGGTGCGTGAGTTTATCCGGTGTGTTCAGGATATCCGTAAAGAACAGGGACTTGCCTACGACGCCCGTGTTGCCGTGGCCGTCAAGACCGGGCACGACAAACTCGCCAAAGTGCTGGCCGCCTATCAAGACAAGATCGCGGGCGAGGTTCTTGCCGAGTCGTTCGAGGTCAACGCCGAATCCTCCGCCGATGGCAAACAGATTGAGATCGGCGCGATGTCCGCAAGTGTTGCATTGACAGGGCTTTAAGGGCAGTGCATTCGGCGGTAATGCCACACTTCTCGCGTGAATGGCCGCCGTTCCTGGAAGGCGTCCTCGCCTCTTTTCTGACAGATCGAACGCGCTATGGATCCTCCTCCGACGGTGGGTCATCCACGTTGATGGCCTCCAGTTGCCTAATCAGCTGTGGAACTTTTTCCTGAACGACGGACCACATAATCTCGTAACGAATATCCCCGTATTCATGGGCCAGCACGTTTCGAAACCCAATCATGGATTTCCAGGGGATGCCGGGATAGCTTTCGCGAATACTCGCGGTAACGTGTCTTGCTGCTTCTCCGATGATCTCGAGGTTCCGCTCGACGGCGTTTCGCGTTTTACGGTCTGCTATGAAGTGCTCGTATCGCTCATCAGC
>SLSB01000286.1 GCA_007130675.1 Candidatus Hydrogenedentota bacterium
CACTTGCGGCACGAATACGAGCAGTTCTGCTCCGAGCATGCGGGCTGGCTCGATGACTATGCCCTGTTTTGCGCAATCAAAGACGCACACGATGGCGCCGCATGGAATCAGTGGGAGGAAGAACTGATTCGCCGCGACCCCGAAACACTCCAATCGTGGCGAAGCAAACTGAACGCGCAGATCGAAGACCTGAAGTTCTGGCAGTTTCTGTTTTTCCGCCAATGGCATGCCCTCAAAGCATATTGCCACGAGCGCGGCATCGCCATCATGGGCGATATTCCTATCTATGTGGCCCACGACAGCAGCGACGTGTGGAGCCATCCCGATTTGTTTTACCTCGACGAAAATGGCTCGCCCACCGTGGTCGCCGGGGTGCCGCCCGACTATTTCTCGGCCACGGGCCAGTACTGGGGCAACCCCCTCTACCGCTGGGAGGTCATGGCCGAACGGGGGTTCGAGTGGTGGGCCAATCGCATTCGGATGATGCTGTCGCTGGTCGATCTGCTCCGCATCGATCACTTCCGCGGTTTCGAGGCGTACTGGACAATACCCGCAGACGAAAAGACGGCCGTTAACGGACACTGGGAACCCGGCCCGCGTGATGACTTCTTTCACTCGATACGAAATACCCTCGGCGAACTGCCGCTCATTGCGGAAAATCTCGGATTGATTACGGAGGACGTTGAAGCGTTGCGCGAACGGTTTGAGTTACCGGGTATGGGGGTATTGCAGTTCGCGTTCGGTCCCGATATCGAACATACGGGCTTTCTTCCGCATGAATACTACCCAAACATGGTGGCGTATACCGGAACCCATGACAACGACACATTCATTGGTTGGTGGCGCGCCAAGGGCGGTGACACAACCATGTCCAAGGAAGCCATCAAGAAAGAGCGGGCTTTCGCGCGGAAATACATGGCCACGTCGGGGAAAGACATCCACTGGGTGGGCATCCGCGTCGTCATGGCGTCTGTGGCCGATACGGCCATTTTCCCACTGCAAGACATCCTCGGGCTTGGCACGGAAGCCCGCATGAACACGCCGGGCACCAGCGGAGACCATAACTGGCGGTGGCGGTATGATGCCCAAGCGCTCACCCCGGACCTCGGCGAGCGCCTCCGCGAAATGACCGAGATCTACGGGCGGCTGCCCAAGCGCGGGTGAACCGCCGGCGCTGGTACTATAGGACCGTAAGCCTTTCAATGGCGCGCGCCACCCGGTCGCGATGTTTTTCGATGGGCGCCGGATCTTTGGTGTACGTGGTGAGATCTTCAGTAATGGAAGCAGGCACTTCCAGCAAGCGCGTGAAGCGGCGTCTCCGCCACCACGAAAGCTGCTGGCCTTTTTCCTCGAGAAGCCGCTCGAGCATGGCCAGGTATTCGTAGTCTTCAAGGCCGTCGCGAAGCAATTCCATGCGCATGCAGGATACCGGCCCATCGAGCACCGGTTCTTGAGCGACCCCGCCCGCGGCCTCGGGAGGATATACGAACCGGCCATCGCCGTTACCCCACGGCTCACGCGCACCCGGGATATGCGGGTTGGACTTCCAACCCATCGGGTCCTCATAGGGATTCTGCGGATGGTCGGGATACGCGACGCCGGTGGTCCACAGGTTAGTCGTCCAGAAAAGGATGCCGGTGACGTTGTACTTCCAGGTCTGCCAGAGCCAGATGCGCAAATCGGTGCCGGGGTGGTCGATAAACATGCCCGCATAAGGCCTTTTGGGCACGGTGCAGATGTACCACCAGATGGTCTCGCCTTCCGCACGGCGCTCTTCGGCATCCTCATGGTTGTACGTGCTCGTCATCGGGCACCAGATGTTTGGTCCGCCGATGAGCTTGGGATCGATCTGTTCGGTGAGCATACGGCCGATGCCGGGCGCGACGTCCTTAAGCCGGATGAATTGGTCTCGGACCCATTCGTATTGTCTGGGATTCGGTTCATCAAAGAAGTAGACATAGCACATATCGAGCCAGCCCTTCTCTTCGAGGTGCGCCTCGACGGCCTGTGCATACGCGGTGAACGCCAGCTCGAATTCGGGATCGCCCAGAGTGTACCCGAGCAGAGTGGGTTCGCTCTTGCCTTGGTAAGTGCCGCTGCCCATTCCCGGGATGCCGATCCGGAACGTCGTGATGTGCCGTTCCCGGATGGCCTCTTCCATGGCGGCATCCCACGGGGACCAGTCAAACCGGGGAGTAAGCGCCTTTTCCTGCAGCAGTTTGCGGACCTCGGGGTCGAGACCGGCCCCTTCGTCTTCGCCTAGCTTCACCCATTCAACCTCGGCGCGGTGGCCTGGAACGGGATCATAGAGGCTGATGCGGTTCCGCGCGAAATAATCGAGGTATTTCTGCAAGACCAGCCTCTGATCCTCCGGGTCGGTTAGTCCATGGTAACGGTATACGGTGCCGGGCCCAAAGCCGAACGCCGTGGTGCAGGTTGCTTTATCAGGAAGGGTGAACCCATAGACCCGCACACGCAAGGGGACTTCGGCCGCGAATCCGTCCGCATCGAGACGAATGGAGCCTTCGTACCATCCGGCGGGGGTATTGTGAGGAACTGAGACGCGCACCCAAAGCGGCTGGTTGATGCCCGGCTCGAGGGTGATGGGCTCGACAAATGGCGGCAGCGGGTCGGGCCACATGCCCTGCACGCCCCAGGCATCGGTGGGAAACTCGACATATACATACCGCACCCGAAGCACCTCGAGCGTTTCGGCGGGCAGGACGGCCCCGTCGGGGCCGGTAAGACTGCTTGCCGACGCCGTAAACCCCGTGATGGTCTGATCTGGCCTGACAACCAATTGCGCCGCTTCGGCCTCGTTGCCCGCCGCGCTGATCTCGACCGCCCGGCCCATGTTGCGCGGCACGGAGCGTGTCTGGCTGATTTTCCAGCCGGAAGACGCCCACCAGATGTCCACGCGGGGATCCGGCGAGGCAAGCCGCTCGCCATACGAATCATCGAAGAGGATGCATTCCTCGTTGCGGGCCTCGGCGATTCCCGCACAGGCAATAGCCAGAGCAACTGCAAACAAACAATGGATCGTGTGTTTCAAGAGAGATTCCCCCATCTTCTGGCTTGTGCACCCAGCCCCTTTGCTACTTGATCAGGTTGTACATGGTGAGCGCGCGCTCACGCGCTTCGGCATGCGCGATTATGGGCGACGGGTATGTGGTGTTCAACTCGACCCCGGCCGCGTCGAGCACATCTTTCGGGGCTTCCCATGGTTTGTGAATCCATTTGTCGGGTAAAGCCGCGAGCTCGGGGACCCAGCGGCGCACGTAATCGCCCTTCGCGTCGAACCGCTCGCCCTGGCTCACAGGGTTGAAGATGCGAAAGTACGGGGCGGCATCCGCGCCGCACCCGGCGGTCCACTGCCATCCCTGGGTGTTGTTGGCGAGATCGGCGTCCACCAGAGTGTCCCAGAACCATTCGGCGCCGCGGTTCCACGAAATCAGCAGATCCTTCGTGAGCAGCGAGGCCGTGTTCATGCGTACACGGTTGTGCATCCACCCGGTTTCCCAAAGTTGGCGCATCCCGGCGTCAACAATGGGATATCCGGTCTCCCCGCGTTGCCAGGCCTTCAACGCCTGTGGGTCGTCTTCCCAAGGAAAAGCGGCAAACTTGTCCTGCATCGGGGCTTCGGGCAGTTGGGGGAAGTGGTGAAGCAGATGGTGAGAAAACTCGCGCCAACCGAGTTCGTCGAGAAATTTCGCGGCTCCCCGCTCGGCAGCCTTGGAACCTTGCTGCGCGGCGGCAGTCTGGACGGCGTGCCAGATCTGGCGCGGGCTGATTTCGCCATAGTGGAGATAGGGAGAAAGCATCGAGGTATCCGCCTTGCCCGGCTGATCACGGGCCTCGAGATAGGCGCCAAGCGATTCATCGATGAAAGCATCGAGGCGCTGGTGCGCCGCAGCCTCGCCGAACGCCCAGGCCTCGCGGATGCCAGCGGCCCAATCGAC
>SLSB01000507.1 GCA_007130675.1 Candidatus Hydrogenedentota bacterium
AATGTCTCGGGCGAGCTGATAAAGGGGTCGAGGGTGAGATCGTCGGGCGACAACCGTCCGGCCGAGTAGAAGCACAGCATGTCGGGCCGCTGCGAGAGCACCAGCCAGATGGCCTGCTTGGCATAATCCGGCCCAGCCGTGAAGTAAGGATCGCTGCCGGGAGAATCGGCGGCCAGATCGGCGGTCGATTCGTCAAGCCGTACCGCGAACCGGCCATAGACGTACAGGGTGATGTCTTGTTGGACAAGTTGGCCATGAGGTCGCGCGGCCGCCTGAAGATACGTGGCGTAAGACAGGCGCTTGATGTCGGGATAGCCATAGGTCCATGTGGCGATACAATCGACCCCCTTGTGGGAATTGTGTACCGGCGCCAGCCGATACGGTTCATGCCAGGTGACAACGCCGGGCCGGTGGGCGTGGAGGATATCGTGAAGGATGGCGTTTAACACGGCGGTGCCGTGCCCGCGCTGCCACCACCATTGCCGGAATCGGTACTCGGGGGTATCGTCTGAAATGATGCCGTTGGAGGGAATCGAGGGCGCGACAGGCCGGGCATCTTCATCGAGCATCTCGAAAAGATCGAGGCCTGCTTCCTCGCGGGCCATCTCGACAGCGGGCTGATTGACACAATAGGGCGTGTACCATTCGGAGTGCAGGAGAACATGGCGCAGCGAAGGGTATTCGGCCAGCCGGACCATCCACGAGTCCGCCGTCGCCTTTGCGTGTTCGATGACCTTGGGTTCGAGCGGATACGGCTTGCGGTGGCGGCCTTCGTAGAGCACGTCGCCGGGTTTGCGGCAAATCACCGACTCATCGTCTTGCCAACGGTGTGCCAACAGCGGGTGGAGGTACAACCCCAGCTCGAAATCGTGGCGCGTCGCTTCGTCCAGACGTTCCTGAATGCCTGTTATGGCCCGCCCCTCGGGCAGCGGGTCTCGCTGGGCAGCCAGGAATCCTCCCGTAAATCCACGCCTGACCCACCAGTCGATGTTTCTGCCGCCTCCTCCCCATCGCCACACCGGGATGCGCTCGTGGTCATGGCGGGGGGCGACGGTCATAGCGAAGCGGAGCGTGTCAGACGGCTGGCCGGATTCGATGAGTTGCGCCCGAACGACATAGTCACCCTCGCGCAACCGGTTGGTATCGAGGGTATATTCGGCCGTACCGTCTTCGACAGGCCGCCGGACCTCGAGCCAGCCGCTCGTATCAAAGACAACAGCCTGCGCCGCCGGTGCGTGTACCGTGAACACGGCATGCTCGCCGCGTTCGTAGGCGCGGCGCGCGGTTGTGAATCGGGCCTGTTCTTCGCGGTCTTCGCTGGCGAACGCCGCCGTTCCCGTTGCAAGCGCTGCCCCCATCGCGAGGAGAAACGCAAGAGCCTGCATCTGCTTCTTCATGGGATTCTTCCTTCATTGCTTGAACTGCGCGCGCCGCCCAAACGCATTCGGGCGGACAGGACGGCTTTGCAGCGCCCATGCCGCCATTTCCCGCCGCATTGGCCGCGAGATGTGATAAGACGTAGCGCCTGGCTTAGAGAGATCCCGCGCGCTTCGCCTATCTGAAAACCCATACACCAAAATGCTCAGGCTCGAGGAAGTGGAAAACGGTCTGCGACCAGAGCGTCCATTCGAGTTCGGTGTAGCGCTCGCGACAGAGATTGGCACGTATCTGGGTATTTCGCTCGGGCGCTTCCATATTGAGCGCCTTCCACGGAATCGCCGCCTCGACACTCCAGAAGTCCGGACCCCGGTGCACCGCGTGCTCCCAATCGGGGTTGTATTCGGTCTGGAGCACGTCGAGATGGAGGCCATCCCATATGACATTGTTGGGGTTGATGGCGAATTGATAGAACGCCGCCGATTCTTCGCTTGGCCGGATGAAAATCTCGACGACCTCGCCGCTGAACAGGTAGTCGTCGCGTTTCTCACCCACGATCACCTGATCCTCCATATGCGGCTCTTCGCACCAGAACGCGATGTACAGATACTCGTCGTCATACGTGACCTGGGTTCGGGTCTGCGCCAAGACGGTATCTTGCGCTGCTCTCATCGGCACGAAGGGCTCGAGCTCGGGAGTTCTGCGCCAAACCTCGTCGTTGAGTTCGCCATCGATGATCGGCCGGGAGACTCCGCGCGGAATCCGCTTGATCTCGGCGGTGCGCGTGATGAGGTCGCCCGCGATGGCGTCTTGCTGGCGTTTTTGCGCCGTCGCGATGATGGGAGCAAGGTCGATATCGAGGGGTTGCCCGTATGCGATTTTGCGCCGTGCCGAGCGGATAGCCTCCTCGCATCCCTGGGGGATGTTTTCGTCTTCCCACCAGTTCATGCGTTCATTGTAGCACCACACGTACCGGTCGGCTGTCTGCAGCGCCCAATACAGATTGTGCTCGAACCACAGGGGCCGCTGCTCGGGCGCCAGATAATGCCCGAGCACCCGCTGGTCACGCAGGCCAAAATACTGGTCAATGTAGACCGCCTGCCCGACCCGCACTTTGCCGCGGTAGAGGTCGTGCAATTCCTCTGGGATGAGATGCAGCGCGCTCTGCGTGATCTGGTGGTACTTCTCGAAATACTGCTCGCGGTTTCGGTAGTAATAGGCCCCCTCGTTGCCGTCGATGATGCGCGTGCCCGGTTGTGACCCGGTCAGCATTCCCTCGAGAAAGGCGGGCAAGAGGGCGTAATGCTCCTTCGAGAGCGCCTCCTGCCGCTGCTCGGGGTCCATGGGCCGGGTCAGGCCGGGAAAGTAGCTCAATTGGAAAAGGGTGAGAATTTGCGGGTCGGGCAACTCGGTCTCGATGGCGCGCACGAACTGCGCTCCCCGTTGCCGCACAACCTCTTGGTATTCGTTAAACGTCTTCGTGTCACGGTGCGCAGCATTCGTGTAGTCCCATGGGTTGTTTCCATAGGGCTCGGGGTCGAAACAGACGCCCACACATCCGGCCAGCCACGCGGCCCGGGTCACCCTGCGAACATTATTGACGATATTCTCCCAGTGCGCATCGTTGAACCAGTCCTGGTCCGAGGCGGCCCACATGATCACGAAATTGTCGGTGAACCGTCCCCAGCGGATACGTTGGGCGTTCCGATAATCCTTCTCGAATCGCTCTTGGGCCCATTCTTCGGGCTCGAGCACATTGCCGCCGCCCTCGAGACGAAAAACAACCCCGTCGAAAGGACGCCTCTCCATTCGGCCGATGTTTCTGCGGACCTGTTCGGTGGTGGGCACGTCCCAGCCGTATTGAATAAGTTTCTTGCCCAAGGGCAGCGTGACTTCGTTTGATTTCGCGAGCGGTTGTGCCAGGACCGCAGAGATCGAAACCAATACCAGCAGGCGCGAAATAGTCTTCATGGACTTGCCCCCTCCTCTTGAGCGCAATTGCTTCTATTTGGACGCTGCAGGGCTGCCGGCCAGACCGGACAGCATTTTGGCGCACCTTCGAACGCCTCCTTATGGTACCCGTTCAGGCGGGCGGGTACAAACAAGATTTGCACCTCCGCCAAGATGCCCCCTTCCTTATCGTTGTATGCGGGTTTGCACTGCGGGAAGATGACGGAACCTGTACCAACAGAGGCGAGGATATGGGACCTCCAGCACGCATAGGAATGTTCCCGCGCCGTTAGCGCTCCGGAAAGCGATGCCTGGGTCTCCCTTTTTGGCACGGTCTCCTGAGCGAGCGGCCCTTACGACCGTCTCCACAAACGAAGGTTGCGCGCGATGCACAACCCTGCTACTCTCTTGGCGTATTTCCACGAACGCAATGGGGAGGTTTTGCGACTATGAAATTGAACCCGCAGATTTTCCGCGAGTACGACATCCGCGGCATCGCCGGAACGGATTTAACCGAAGAAATCTACGAGCGGCTGGGCCAGGCCATCGTGAAATACACGCGGGGCAAGCGTAAGAACAACTGTTTCGTTGTCGCCCACGACGGGCGCTTGACCTCGCGCGGCTTCGCCCATGCCGTGATGGATGGCATCACCGGCGCGGGCGTCAATGTGATCGACATTGGGCAGGCCCCGACGCCGCTGTGCTATTTCGGGTTGTTTACGTTGCCGGTCGACGGCGGGGTGATGATTACCGCAAGCCACAATCCAAAAGAATACAACGGAATGAAGGTGGCGGTAGGAAAATCGACCATTCACGGCGAAGAGATTCAGAAACTCTACAAGGTGGCCCTGGGCGATACATTCCCCAAGGCCCGCAAGCCGGTTACCATCACCCGCATGGACCTGTTGCCGAAATATCTGGCACGGGTCGCGCGAAGCATCAACGTCAAACGCAAACTGAAGGTGGTCGTCGACGCGGGCAACGGGGCCAGCGGGCCGGTTGGTGTTCCGCTCTACGAGAGGCTGGGCTGCGAAGTGATTCCTCTCTATTGTGATGTAGACGGCCGATTCCCGAATCATCATCCCGACCCCACGGTGGCCAAGAACATCAAGAAACTCATTGCCACGGTCAAGCGTACGGGCGCGGACTGCGGCATCGGGTTTGATGGCGATGGCGACCGCATTGGCGTGGTGGATGACAAAGGCAACGTGATCTACGGCGACAAGCTGCTCATCTTGTTCGCGCGCTCGATTCTCAAAGAGAAACCCGGGGCCACGATCATCTCGGAGGTCAAGGGCTCGCGCACGTTGTACGCCGACATCGAAGCGCATGGAGGCAACGCCATCATGTGGAAGACCGGCCACTCGCTGATCAAAGCCGCCATGAAGAAATTCAAAGCCGAGCTGGCGGGCGAAATGAGCGGCCACATGTTCTTCCAGAACCGGTGGTACGGATTCGACGATGCCGTATACGCGGGGGCACGCCTGCTCGAGATTCTCGGCAGCACCCGCAAACCGCTCAGCGCGCTGCTGGCCGATGTACCCAAGACCTATGTCACCGAAGAAATGCGAATCGAGACGGAAGAATCGAAGAAATTCGAACTCGTCAAGAAAGCTACCGCCTATTTCCAGGACGAACTCGGCCTCGAGGTCAACACCATCGATGGCGCGCGGGTCGAGTTCGAGGATGGATGGGGACTGCTCCGCGCCTCGAATACTTCACCGGCCCTTGTGATGCGCTGCGAAGCCGACACGCCCAAACGCCTCAAGGAGATCAAGAGTCTTATCGCAGGCAAGGTGAAAGAGCTGAACAAGTAGCGTCAGTTATACTCGATCAACCACCAAGAACAACGCCGGCGGCGCTTCGTTCGAAGCGCCGCCGGACGTGTTCGCGATGGAGGTGAAGTCAACAGGGTCAGCCTGCGGCGGCAAGGATTGCGCCGTAGGCTTTCGAGATCGGGGTCGTGCCGGGATACCGCATGAACTCCACGTGCCCATCCATGAACAAAACGTTGCACCCGCCCGGGATGTGGTTCATGAACTCGGGATTTGCAGGATTGAAGTCGTCCCACATGACGGCAATTTCGCTCTGTGCCCTCGCGCCGGCCGCGGGATTGTTGATATCGGTGATGAAGAACCGCTCGATGCCCTCGCGAAGACGGTACATCGTCTCATCAGCGATTGGCCAATCGCGTTCAAAGAACGTGCCCTCTACATCAGTCGTATCTCTCCAGGCATCTACGAAATCGTTGAAGTCGAGGACGAATTCCATAGTGAACCCCGTCATAAGGGCGCCAACCCAGTCAGGCCCTTCGAATACGACGTCATTCTCGTCAAGGACCAGATGTGGTCTCAGGTCGAGCGCCCACGCGAAATAGTTGTAAGACGTAGCACGGAATCGGCACGGATCCCATGGAAGATCCGCTTGTCCGGCCATGCGCCACGAATCCAATTCGGCATCCGAATCTGACGGACAGCCGCCGATGTTCGGGTCGGTAAGGTACTCGGGGTAGATCGACGGACCATTGGGCATCATCTCCGGGTAATCCGTGCGGTTGCACAGGCTGCCCGGATCATATGCGTCAACACGCCCCTTGAACACCTGATTCGCCGGGAACTTCTCGCCTCTGGACTCGTTGGCATACATCTTAAAGATGAGCCCCCACTGTTTGAGATTGTTGGCGCACGCTGCCCTTCGGGCCGCTTCGCGTGCGCGCGCGAGTGCCGGCAGCAAGATGGCCGCCAGGATGCCGATGATGGCGATCACCACCAGCAGTTCGATCAATGTGAAACCTTTCTTACGCATGACTAAAGCCTCCTTTGTTTTCTGCAAAAACTCTGATAAGCACACTTCACCGATGTTAGAGCATTAACCGGAAGACCCGGCTGCCGCGGACAAGGGTATTGTGACACCTCCTAATCACCGCCCCGTTCCGCAGCTACATAGTACGCTTGAATGCAAAATTGCGCAATGATTTTTTTGCGCGGTTCATTGACCGATGGTCAGCAACGGGCCTTTGCCGGCAGGAGTTTTTTTGTGTTTATCCTTGGACCGTTTTGGCTTGACCGGCAGCTTAGAGCGACCGGCCCTGGCGGCGCTTCGTTCGAAGCGCCGCCGGACGTGTTTGCGATGGAGGTTAAGCCTGCGCCTACAGGGTCAGTGCTGCGGCAAGGAAGGCGCCAGTGGCCTTCGAGACTGGGGTCCTGCCGGGATACCGCACGAACTCCACATGACCATCCATGAACAAGACATTACACCCGCCTGGGATGTGGTTGATGGACTCCGGAACGGCCGGATTCAAGGTGTCTAACATCACGAATATTTCGCTCTGCGCCATTGCGCCCGCCGCTGGGTTATTGATGTCGGTGATATAGAACCGCTCGATGCCCTCGCGAAGACGGTACAACGTCACATCGGCGATTGGCCAATCGCGTTCAAAGAAGGTGCCGTCCACATCATCCGTATCCGTCCAAGCCTCTACAAAATCCCTGAAATCCAAGGCAAATTCCAAGGTGAATCCCGCCGCGATGGCGCTGGGCCAATCCGGCCCTTCGAACACGGGGTCATTCTCGTCAAGAAGGAGATGTGGCCTCAGGTCAAGGGCCCACGCGAAATAGTTGTAAGACGTGCCGCGGAATCGGCATGGATCCCATGGAAGATCCGGATTGCCAGCCATGCGCCACGAATCCAATTCGTCATCCGAATCCGATGGGCATCCGCCGATGGTCGGGTCGGTAAGGTACTCGGGGTAAATCGATGGGCCATTGGGCATCAATTCCGAAGCACCCGTGCGCAGGCAGGGACTGCCCGGATCATACGCGTCAACACGCCCTGTGAAGGCCTGATTCGGGGGCCACAGCTCCCCCCGGGATTCGTTGGCATACATCTTGAAGATGAGCCCCCACTGTTTGAGATTGTTGGCGCAGGCTGCTCTTCGCGCTGCCTCGCGCGCACGTGCGAGTGCCGGCAACAGGATTGCCGCCAGGATGCCGATGATGGCAATCACCACCAGCAGTTCAATCAATGTGAAACCGTTCTTACGCATAACTCCAGCCTCCTTTGCTCCTGCAAAAATTCTGATAAGTACACTTCACCAATGTTAGAGTATCTGCGGGAATACCTTGCTGCCGTGGGGGAGGATATTGTGACACCTCCGGATGATCGCCCCGCCCTCCAAAGGTATACTACGCCACAACGCAAGAATACGCAATGGTTTTCTTGCGCGGGTCATTGACCTATGGCCAGCAACCGGCCTTTGCCGGCCGCGATGTCTTCTGTGCTTCCACGGTAAAGTTCTTCGCTAAACCCTTGAGAGAGCAGTTGAGAAGGTTTCTTGCACATGAAGGTGTCAATGCGACAACGTGCAGCAGCGTGATCCTGGCTCACCTATCTGGCGAAGGACGCAGAGTTTTTTCCGCCGCGTGACTATTGCGCGGAAAAAGCCGTCGGGATGGCTCGAAAACGCACGTTACCCGGCAATGTAGCGTCCGGCCTTGTGCCGGACGCTACAAAGGGAACGCATATCGTAATCTTTCTCGACGAGAACTTAAGCTTGCCGGGGTATGGACAATTGCTTTCAGGATGGTTCTCTTGCCCGTGTCGAGATCATTCGAGATCGTAGGTGAAGGAGCTTCGTATGAGCCTCTTCAACTGCTTTTCTGTGGTTAACCGGCAGCTTAGAGCGACCGGCCCTGGCGGCGCCAGATAGCGACCTGGCGCGTGCGCCGGGCGGCCTGCCCGCGGCGCACGAGCTTGGCCCACATGGCATAATCCTGCTCTTCGGGCGCCATCTCCGCGAGGAAAGGTTCGAGGAGGTCGTCTCCGAGCAGATCGCAGAAGGAATCGTACAACTGCACGTGGTTTCTGAAGAGCATCTTGCGGGTGTGGCGTTCGGCGGGCACGATACTCTCGAGATCGATGAAATAGAAGCGCTCGCCATCGCGTGTATAAATGTTCTTGCCTGAAAGATCCTGGTGATAGGCCCCCACCCCGCGCAGTTCGTTGACCGCCCGGGCCAGTCCACGCAAGAAGGTGCGAATGTCTTCTTCCGGGGCCTCGTCTTGTACGAGTTCGACCGCGTAGCGCTCGACATTGCAGGCCTTTTCGAGGTAGTCCATGACAAGATAACTTGCGGCGATGAGACCCCAGCGGCCGGTTTCAACGAAGGCTTTGACGCGCGGGACGGCGACACCCTGCTTTTCGAGATAGAGCCCGGCAAACCAGCCGCGCCGGTAGCGGTTTCTGCGCAGACTGCGGTTCAACAGGCCTAGCCCCGCCCCTCCCGCGCACGCCTTGACCACCAGAGCGTCTATGCGGCGCGTTATGGATTTTGGCGAGGTTTTCAGCACCTCGCCCTGGGCCGAGATGGTATCCAGGATCTGCTGGCAATCGAGGCCTGCGCGGTGGTGCACGATGGCGTTGCCGCAGTGTTCGGTTACAACGTCGGTGCACAGAGGAGCAAATGTCTGCATATCTTTGGGCTATTTCCTGCTTCCCTGGCCGGACAGCCGGGATTTGGCGCTATACACAAATGACAGGACGGGGTGGCGTGGCACGTCCCCATATCCGGCGAGGATCATTTCATACCAGCGCAGGTCAATTCCATTTTTTTCGAACGAGCGCCGCAGCCGAAAAAGGTTTCGGGCCCGTTTGCGCGAGGAAAGTGATGCAAACCGCCGCGCATTGTCGAAGTCGATGAGATAGGGCGTTTCCTGGGCAAGCAAAATGTTGCGCACCTGCAAATCGGCGTGAAAGACCCCGAGTTTGTGCATCTCCCGGATGATCTCGCCTACTTGTGTGCACGTTTCGGGCGACACATCGGTATTGGTCTCGAGATACTCCTGTAAATGTACCGCGGCCAGGGCCCGTGCGGCATAGCGCCCATAAAACAGCCCTGCCCGGCGCCACCAGCAGATGCCCAGGGGCTCGGGAATGCGAAATCCTTTATTCCAAAGATAATCAGCGACGCGAAGTTCTCTCAATGGCCTGTTGGACAAATACGCGTTTGCGTTGACGTGATAGAGCAGTCCGCCCCGGCGGTATTCACGGATTATGCCGGCCCCCCCGTCCGCTAAAGGAAAACGGAGCGTCGTACCGCGTCCGGCTCGGTTGTCCGGAGAAGTGTCCGTATTCTCAAGCAACGCGTGAAGCACGGTCTCCGCCGATTCTCCGCGCACCAGGGCCGATTGCTGCCCGACCCGCACGTATTCGTACCCTTGCAACATATGGCTGCGCAAATCCTCGGGTTTTATGCCAGCTTACGGGTACTATACGCGGTTGCAGTGGTTTGTACAAGACATTGCTTCGGCGTGAGTTATAGGACAGAACAAAATGGCTCGGCCGGGCTCACATTACGGAAAGGTGGCATCTTTAGAGTGCGGCGGCAAGCCACGGCACTCCAAATCTTCAGGAGACTTCAGAGGTTGTGGGAAGAGCCCTGTCTACCAACCCATTGAGCGCCTTCTCCAGGCATCGTTGTCGCACCTGCTGGGTGCCTCACGATTCAGACGTGCCCCCGTAAAACGGAGGGGTGTGCGCTTCACTGCTTCAAGACATCCGAACCGGGAACCTTCGGTCTGCTTGCGGCAATTCGCAGGAGTAAATCACGAGTCCAACGCGTTGGATAAAAGGTAAACACAGGGAGTTGTTTATTGCCCTGTGCTTGGAGTGCCGCAGCGACAGGACCGAAAGGCTCGGCACAAAAGCCATGGAGCATTCGTGGTTGATGGCCGTGAATCGTGAAGGGCCCAGGCGCAAAAGTTTGGGCGGTTCGCGCAGGATACTTCGGCTGTGGTAGAATCCGGAAACATGTTGGAAACACTGACACTCAAAGAACTCTACTCCCCCGTTCGCGACGGCGTCGATGCCGTTTCGGCGCGGGTTGGCGATCTATGGACCAAGGCTCTGCAGTTGGTTCACGGTCCCTCGATGCCTTCGGTGCAGGCTGGGGGCAAGCTGCTGCGTCCGGCTGTATGTCTCCTTTCGGCGGGCGTGTCGGGGGCGCGCGATCTTCGCCACTATGTCAGCCTGGCTACAGGCATGGAGCTTCTGCACGTGGCGGCCTTGGCCCATGACGACGTGATTGACCGGGCCAGTATTCGCCGGGGCATGCACACCTTAAATGCCCGTTGGGACGACCACGCCGCCATTCTCGCCGGTGATTATCTTGTCGCGCAGGCCATCGAAATTATGACCGTTTATGATTCGGCCCGGGTCATCGCGGCGTCGATAGGTTCAATTCGTGAGATGGCCGAAGCCGAACTCAAGTGTTTTGCGAGCGGCAACGGACTGTTGACCGAGGAGGAAGTGCTCGAGGTTGCCCGCAAGAAGACGGCCAGCCTGTTTGCCGCGGCCTGCAGCACCCCGGCCTTTCTTGAGCCTGGAGCGCCGCACGAACTTCTCCATGATTATGGCATGGCGCTGGGCATCGCCTTTCAGATTGTGGATGATATGCTCGACCTCCGACAGGACACCAAGATTCTGGGCAAACCCGCCTGTTCTGACATTATCGAGGGCAAACAGACACTTCCGATACTGTTCATGCGCAATGGCCTCGGCGCGGATGGCCAAGCCCGTCTCGAACGCCTGCGCGGGACGGAGATGAGCCCGGAAGATCGGGAATGGGTGCTCGACATGCTCGAGGCAACCAAAGCCTCGGAACGCGCGGAAGCCGTCGCGCGCGATTATGCCGCTCAGGCCCATGCAGCCGCCGCCCAGCTTCCCCCCAGCCCCTACCGTGATTCCATGGTGGGTATCATCGATTTTGTCCTTGCCCGCAACTGGTAGCGCCCAAGCTTGGACCATCGTGCCAGGCATGCAGCCGCCGGGCCATGCAACGCGTGAGAACGTCTTTACCTCAGCCCCGATATTTCACAGCTCTTGAATGGCGGGCATCCGAGTGTTACGCAAACAATTGCGCAGCAATGGATTACTATTCTCAGATAACGCAGGCTGCTGTGAAATGTCCCAGAACAATGTCTTTTGCGAAAAAAAGCAGGCGCCTTCTTCGTAACCCAAGTCTGCGCATGTCTCACCGACTCAGGCATGGGCCTGAGATGATGAGAGTTGGTAAGCTATTGCGGTTAGCCTCGGCTTCGGGTACGATTGCAAGTAAACGTTTCTGTATCAGACGTATGCATTGAAAAGAAGTTAAATAATCCGGCACGGGATTCGTCATGATTTATTGGGTGAGGAGATTAGACAATTGAGTATCGCACTGGAAACGCCGGTTCTTTGCGAGATTTCGGAGAAAGAAGAGCAGGAACCTCAGGAAGCGGTCATCGCTGATTCGCACGACGCCGAGTTGGTGGCACGGGCGCGAACAGGTGATCCGAACGCTTTTGAACTGTTGGTAAGGCGTTATCGCAACGAGGTTTTTGCATTTTCCTATCACTTTTTGCGCAACCGCGAACAGGCGTGGGATGTCTCGCAGGAAGTGTTTATCAAAGCACATCGTGCGCTAACCCGTTTCCGTGGAGACGCCAGTTTCAAGACGTGGCTGATGCGTATTACCGCGAACCAGTGCAAAGATTTTTTGAAGAAGCGTCGGCTGCAAACCGTCTCGTTCGATGACGGCCGGTATGCGCAGGACGCGCCGACCCATGTGCTGGCGCCTGATCGCAGCCTTGAGGCACAGGAAATTGGAGAAGCAGTCGAGCAAGCATTGGCGAAACTGTCGCATAAACATCGGACAGCCTTTATTTTACGTGAATTTGAAGGGTTGTCGTACGAGGAGATGGCGCAGGTAATGGATTGCAGCATCGGTACGGTGATGAGCAGACTGCACCACGCACGGAAGAAATTGCAACGAGGCCTGATCCAGATGGGCCTGATGGGAGCGGACCGATGAACCTCTTGAACCGCAAATTCAAGACCGTCGAGCAGTGGTTCGATGGTGACATGTCTTGCGAGCGCGAAGCCAAAGCGCTTATTGCCAGCGACCCTGAATGCGCTGCCCATGTGGAAACCCTGCAATACTTGCGCACGGGTTCCCAGCTGCTTGCACAGCGCCCATCCATCGCATCGGCCCAGTTTCCAGCCTTTATGGATGGTATTCGTGAGCGGCTCGAGCCCCCGCGCCGGCATTACCGGGGTCTTTTGACCGCAGTCTCGGCGGCGGCGGCCTCGCTCATTGTCGCTATTTCGATTTTCGTTATGGCAACACCCGCGCCCGAGAACGTCTCCGCCGAAGTTGAGCAAGTCCACACGTTCATCGAAGGAGCGGAAGTCGGCTACTATAACACCGGAGACGGTTCCATGACGGTGTGGGTGGACATTCCGGAAGGAGATCTGCCTTGAGCTTTGCCGCATTGGCTGCTGTCGCCGTAATGGTTAGCGCCCCTATGGCGGCGGCTCAACCCCGGGAGGAACCGGCACCCAAGGTATCGGTGTCGCTGATTGCCGTGCGCGCTACCCATCAGGGACACGAAGAACGGCAGTTTGACAGAAGCATCGCTTCGATACACGAGACTGTTGAGGATCTCAAGCAGTTCGATGATTTCCGGCAGTTGCGCGCAGTCACAACCACAGCAGCCTACGGAGAAGAGACCAAGATCCCCATTGACGCGCGCTACACTCTCATCCTGAAACCCGTCCAACGCGCCTCACACAACCGGATACGCTGTAACATTCGCGTTGACATGAGGTTAGAAAAAGAGGAAGACAAGTCTTCCTCCGATGACGATGATGAACCGAAGTTCAGGGAAGTGCTTCGGTGTACGCTTCTGGCGGTCTCGGATAAGCCCTTCAAGGTCGGTGGACTCAGGCTGGATGAGGGGTTGCTGGTGCTGATTCTCACGCTTACGGACCCGCAGACAAACACAGACGCGTAACACTAATCTACTTCACAGCGGTATCACAGCGAATCGATCCTCGTCCGCCCCTTTGGCCCACTCCTTTTCGTGCACCATCGATTGAGAGGCGTATGTAGCGTTGCTCAGGCCTTTTGTGTGGACCTCTAAACGGTCTTCGTGGACGTGAATATCGCGAAACTCGACCGGGTATTCGGTCAATGCACCTGTGACCACCTGGGTAAGCCCTGCTTCTCGAGCGATGTAATGGGCATGGACGCCGCCTGACAACAGTAGTTTGACTTGTGCATGAGCGGTCAAATGCTCGACGAGCAGCCGGGCGTTTTCGAGCCCCCCCCGGGGCAAAACCTTGTTCCGGGTGACCTCGGGGTCCGGTAAGATGGATGGCGGGTGCACCGCGATAATCGTGGCCTCCTCACTGTGCTGCCGGAGGTCGTCCTCGAGCCATTCAAACTGGTCCGGGGGAATCACCCACCGCGGCGGGGAAACATCATCTTCACCGAAAGGCATAAGCGTGCCGTTTTCCCAACACCACCAGGGGTCCAACACGCAGACGTGGAGGTCTTTGTGCGTGAAAGAATAGTGGGTCTTACAGTCTGGAAGATGGGCGCCAAATGCTTCGACAAACCACTCGCGCGAGTGTTCATAACGGAAATCCGAACTGCCCCCCATCGGATAATAGGGCACATCGAGCGAGTCCATCAGGTCACGTGCGGCGAACACCGCATCGCGCGAGTCCGGACGCGCAATGTCACCCGTAACGATCAAGAAATCCGGCTGGAGTTCCGCGACGTCATGACGCAGACACGCCACCATGGCCGGAATCAGCGCGCTTTCCACTCGGCCGTTCCGGGTGCTATGAACTTGACTGCCCAAGTGAGGGTCAGAAAACTGAATAAAACGCCACATTCCGCTACCCCGTTCGTCTACACGATACCATAAAAATGAGAGAGATGCGAGTACAATTATCTTCCGAATCACAGGGAAGGAGTTCTGGAGCGCAACTTCATAGATTTGAACCACTTGCGGGGTGGTAATGTATGGCATTTCTTTTCAGAGCGCGCGCCAGTGACCAAGAGGCGAGCGCAGCCCCAGAGAAGACTGCACCCATTACTCGATGTTCATACGGCGCATCGCACGCCAGAGGGTCGTCCGTCCAACCCCAAGCAATTCGGCGGCCGCGCTGCGATTTCCGCGTGTTTTGCGTAAGGCAAGGCGGATGACGTCTTCGCCGAGTTCCTCGGATGCCTTCTTGAAACGAGAGAGGACGATGTCTTCCGGCAAATCATTGATTGTCAAAAGGTTGCGTTGGGCAAAGAGGACCGCGTGCTCGATGACGTTGCGCAACTGGCGCACATTACCGGGCCAGGCACAGTCTTGTAACACTTGACGGCATTCTTTAGACATGGCCAAAG
>SLSB01000252.1 GCA_007130675.1 Candidatus Hydrogenedentota bacterium
ATGTCACGGGGTTCGCGCCCGCCTCGAGCTGGGGGTGATAGCTAATCCGGCCCACTATAGCGCAGGCGCTGCCAAATCGGCGCTGCGCTTCAATATGGCTTTCGACAAGGTGGCCGCCAGCTAACAGGTCTTCGTCTAGAAACAACAGCCAGCGGCCCTGGGCCTGCATAGCCGCGAGGTTCCGGGCGGCGGCGGCGTGCTCGTGAGGGGCATGGATACACCGCATGCGCACAGGGCCGCTTTCACAAAACCGCTCGAGCATGTGTTCGGTGCCCGTAGCGCTGGGCAGCGCCACAACCATCACCTCGAACTTCGCCGACGGGTACGTCTGCAATTCCAAGTGGCTCAGGCACATAGACAGCGTCTGTGGAGCCCCCCGCGTCAGCGTGATAACCGTCAGATCCGTGGTTTCCATGCAGCGCTTTGATCCTTTTCGCCAAGACTTCTATTTATCCTACGGCCATTGAAGGACGGTTTCAAGGCAGAATTCGCAGCATGCCCTCGATTTGCCAAATCGCTGCCGCTGGATTACGATGACGCGAACCCGCGTTGCACTCCGCTGGCGGGTCTTGGAAAGCCCCCATCCTGGGAGAGAAGGAGCGCCGTTCCATGCGAAAAATCGCTTACTACGTCGTGATTCTGGCTATGACATGGCCGCTTGCCACGGCTGATGCTCAGCCCAGTGCCGACGTACAGGTGCTGCCGTCCACCGTACGCGTGCGCCCGTCCGATGCCGTGCAAGGCGCGCGGTCCGTCTCGATTGCGGCCGCCAGAAACGAGGTCGAGTCGTTTCAGGTGGTCATTACCGCGCATGGCGGCACCCTGACCTACGTGAAAACCGAAATAACGCCGTTGCAGCACGGGGACTATGCCATTCCCGCGGAGAACATCCGGCTGTTTCGCGCCGAATCGGTACCGATCCGCCGCGTGGGATTTCGGGCTGCGGAAGGACCCGGGCTTGTGCCCGACCCCCTTATCCCGTTCGAAAATCCCTACACCGGAGAGACCATCGGAAAACCGTACTGGTACCGCGATGCGGGCAAGATGCTGCCGGGCCGTTTTGGCGGAACCGATTTCAGCGTGTGGGACGGGCAGAATCAGACCATCTGGGTGGATGTGGCCGTTCCCAGAGACGCGCCCGCGGGCGTCTACACCGGCGTGCTGCGTGTGAAACCCGCCGAGACCCCCGCCCACGAGATACCGGTCGAGCTAACCGTGTGGGATTTCACCTTGCCGGATGGGCCCACCCACGAGAACCATTTCGGGGGTTTCAGCCGCGTGGCTGCGCATC
Source organism: Candidatus Hydrogenedentota bacterium (assembly GCA_007130675.1). Lineage (GTDB taxonomy): Bacteria > Hydrogenedentota > Hydrogenedentia > Hydrogenedentales > SLHB01 > UBA2224. The sequence goes on from SLSB01000252.1 coordinate 1,292, forward strand.
TGGGTCTCGAGCGCAACTCGGAAGCGTTCCACGAGATCGAGGAGCGGTACGAAGCCATGCTCGCCGAACACCGGATCAACCCGGCGTTTCCCCGGCGGCTCTGGCCGGAGATTCAGGATGACGGCACGGCGGACTTCTCGGAGGTCGACACGGCGATCATCACGTTCGTCGAGCGTTTTCACGTGACCAATATCGAGATTCCGCGCGCGCCGTTTCGCGATATCCTCGGTGCCGATCGCGAGAAGGCTTTGAACTTCTACCGCTCATGGTATGCCTATCTCGAAACCAAGGGCTGGGCCAATCGCTCGTACCTTTACATGCTCGACGAGCCGAACTCGGCGGAAGAATACGAGAGGGTGCGTCAGCTCGGGGCCCTGGTCGACGAAGCCGAGCCGCGCATTCGCCGTCTCGTGGTCGAGCAGCCCTACATCCAGCACCCCGACTGGGGCGCGCTCGACGGCGCTGTCGACATCTGGTGCCCGTTGTTTGGATTCATTCATGAACCGAGCATCAAAGACGTGCAGGCCCGGGGCGAAGACGTCTGGAGCTATTCTGCCCTTGTGCAGCCCGCCCCGCCGTACCATCCCGAATACGAGGAGGTGAAGGACGATCATCCCCCGTACTGGCAGATTCATTTCCCCCTGGTGAGCTACCGCATCGCGCCCTGGCTCAACCGCCGCTACGGCATCACCGGCCTGCTGTATTGGTCCGTCTGTTTCTGGGCAAGTCCCCCGCGTAATCCCTGGGACGAGCCCGGCTTCCGCGGCTACTGGAACGGCGACGGCGCGATGCTGTATCCCGGTGAAGACGCCGGTATCGAAGGGCCCGTGTCGTCCATGCGCCTCAAGAGTCTGCGCGACGGCATGGAAGACTACGAGTATTTCGTGATACTCGAGGAACGCGGAGGCGCCGACGTGGTCGAAGCCGTCGTGCGCGAAGCAGTTCCCACATGGGGCACATGGGATCAAGACCCCGAAGCGCTGCCCCGATTGCGCGCGCGTCTCGCCGAGGAAATCGTAAAACGCGCGCCGTGAGATGTCCCCAGTGGGTATCCCGTTTTCCGCGTAAGGAAACCCGCGCCACAAAAGCGGGTCGATGCCGAGCTGGCGCTCGGCGATCGCGGCGAGCATTACCCCGCGGCAGTGGTCCTTTTGGTAGGTCCTATGGGACGCATAGGAGACATAGGATTGATGGCCGCCCAGGTGGCGCCTGCGCTACCGCGCGGGCCCGCCTGGCCCCACAACGCTGGGACGGCCGGCAAGAGCGCCGGGCCTGCACCCCCTCTCGCTTGCTGCATGGCCAGATACGGTGCCTTTGGGGCGTCTGAAAAGGCATTTGGCCCTATGCTATACTGCATAAGACAAAGCCATGCGGTGATGGGGCAGGGAGACTCATGCTCGGCCGCGCGGGAGTGGCGGCGTTGGATGTCCGCAGGCTGCACGGACATCTGTTGTGCCCGCGTTGGCGCTGCGCCGAAACATACGCCGCATACGCTTTCAGCATGCAACACCAGATATCTCGCGCGGCGGCGCTTGCAAACAGAGAGGGCAGGGCCATTTCAAGCCCGCGTGTAAGCATCGTCGAGAGAGGAGAAGAATTCTTATATGCATACACTCGTGAATGTGTCGAACCGGCTGCCGGTTACGGTTGGAAAGACAATCAAACAGGCCTCCGGCGGCCTGACGGCCGCCCTCGAGGGGTTGTCCGAGGAGGAATTTGCGCTCAAGTGGGTTGGATGGCCGGGCGCGTTGGTGAAGACCGCCGAGCGCCGTGAAGAGGTGTCAAAACGCCTCCTCGAGGAATTCAGCTATGTGCCGGTCTATCTGTCGCGCGGCGAAGTGAGCGGCCATTACCACGGGTTTGCCAACTCGAGTCTCTGGCCGATTCTCCACTATATGCCCAACTACATGCGCTACGACGAGCAATGGTGGGAGACCTACCTCGAGGTGAACCGCCGGTTTGCCGATTGCGTGCTTGAAGCCACCGACGAAACGGATATCGTCTGGGTGCACGATTACCAGCTCATGCTGCTGCCGGGTATGCTGCGCCACGCCCGCCCGAGGCAACGCATCGGTTTCTTTCTACACACCCCGTTCCCTTCGTACGAGATTTTTCGCTGCCACCCGAAACGCGTCGAGCTCGTCGAGGGGCTGCTCGGGGCCGATCTGGTGGGATTTCACACCTACGGGTATCTGCGTCATTTCCGGAGCACGGTCCTGCGGCTGCTGGGCCTCGAATCGCATGAGGCGGCGGTGTCGCACGATAACGGCCGCACCCATCTCGGCGTGTATCCCATTGGCATCAATGCACCGAAATTTGCCGAGGAACTCCGCTCGGACCGGGGCCAGAAGGCCCGTGAACAGATTCGCGAGAATTTCACCGGACGCCGCATCATTCTCAGTGTCGAACGGCTGGATTACACGAAAGGCATTCCCAACCGCCTCGAAGCCATCGACCATTTCTTGTCTACCTATCCGGACCGCGACCGGATTGTGTTCATCTTCGTAAGCGTTCCGTCGCGCGAGTCGGTGCCCGAATACCAGCATCTGCGCGAGCAGGTGCAGCAGCAGGTCGGCGAAATCAATGGGCGCTACGCGACCATGGTGAACAGCCCCATTCATTTTATCTACAACCCGGTTGATTTCGA
>SLSB01000123.1 GCA_007130675.1 Candidatus Hydrogenedentota bacterium
CCTACCGGATCCCATCGCTCGTGACAGCGGCCGACGGATCGTTGATCACAATCGTTGAAGGCCGTCGCGACCGTGCCCACGATCCCGGCGGCGGCCATATCGATTTGGTCTACAAACGCAGTGTCGATGCGGGCGAAACATGGTCGCCTCTCATGCTCCTTGACGAATCCCAAGAAGGCTGGGGCGCATCGAATCCCGTCACGCTGCTCGACCGGAACAACGCCCGGCTGTGGGTGTTCTTCTGCCGCTGGATGCCCGGCCGCGGCGGACGCAATGCTCAACCCGGCGAACGCCACAATCAGCTTTGGGCGCGGTACAGCGATAACCACGGCGCGGCATGGTCCGATGCAATTGACCTGACCGGGTACGCACGCGACGTCGAGCATTGGGGTGCCAGCGTATTCGGGCCCGGCAGCGGCGCACAGACGCAAGCAGGCGTGTTGGTTGTGCCCGCCTATTCCAGCGAACCTGGCGGCGAACCCGGACAAACACGCGGCCGGACCCGCGTGTTCCGCAGTGATGACGGTTGGGAAACCTGGCTGAAGAGCCACGCCTTCGTGCTACGCAGCGAAGACGGCGGCGAGACCTGGGAACGGAGCCCCCTGATCGCCGCCGAGACTTCCGAGCCGCAGGTGGTCCAACTCGCCAGCGGCGAATTACTGCTCGATGCGCGACAGGTGCAATCCGATCACCGCTGGCAAGCGTTAAGCGACGACGACGGCCTCTCGTGGACCGAACTGCGCCCCGGCGTCGAGGTGACGCCCATCGCCACGGGCCTGGCCGTGTGGAAACCGCAACAAACGGGCGAGGAACGTGTGCTATGGACCGGCCCGCGCGGTCCCGGCCGTAACGATCTGGTCTTGCAGGTAAGCCGCGACGGCGGTCGCACATTTACGGAGCAACACCTAATCCAGGAAGGACGGGCGGCGTATTCGGACATGACGATAATGGATGACGGCCGCGTGGGCCTAGTCTTCGAGCGCGGACAGCGAGAAGGCGTGCCCGGCGGCACGGTGCCTAACGCCATCGCCTTCACCGTCCTTGATGCCGGGCAAATCAGTGAAGAAAGCGCCAGCGAAAAAGAAATTCGACGGCGCTCAACCGTCGAACGGTATATCGTGCCAAGGGAATGTGACATCGGCTGGATTGGGGCGCACGTCCGGCTCGGAACTCTGCGAATAAATGGCTGCTGCTCAAACTACAAGTGAGTCGAGCAGCACAGTACTGGAGACGATGACCCATGCCTCTAGTTCGTGTGAGAGAGAATGAGAGCACCGTCGAGATACGTCATAGGTGCCTGGCATCCGCACCCATCTATGCGATTGTTCTGGTCATCTTCCTCGCTGGCACTGCCAATGCAGGACTTCTCTTGCTGGGAAAAGGCGTTTCTTATCTTCCGCCCTTTCGTGAATCGGCGGGTAGCGGAAGCGTCATTATCATGTTGTTTGGGTACGTTTTGATGACCGTCTTGTTTCTGGCGCACTTTGTTAAGATCTTGAAAGCCAAAGCTTGGCGGACGACCATCCGTATTTCGCGCAGTGGACTATCCTTGCGGCGAGGCGTTACGAGTAAGGACTTGGGTTGGGAGGATCTTGTCTCGGTTGATCCGGCCGAACACCTCCTTGTGTTCCGGGACGGTGAAAGTGTGAGACTCTGGAGTCCTGATGACTCGCCCTTGGATGTCGACACGTTACTCGAGGTCGTTCCCAAAGACTGTCACTATGCGAAGGCGATCCAAGAATATCGAGCCGTCAGGACCACGACGGAAACGCTAATGCTGTTTCTTTTCGGCGGACCACTTCTTGTTGCATGTGGGATGGGAGTTTTCGGTGTCCTGAGAACAGAGGTCTCTTATGTGGCGCTTCTTGCCTTCGTCTTCCTGGCCATGTGGCTCTTAGTTAGGGTTTCGAGACGACGGGACAAGATAAGAGAGAAATGGATGAAGCCTCGAAATCCGGAGTAAGCCTGACTTGCCCTTTACCCTGCCACGACGGTGTTGTTGAGGACGACGACCTGGCCTTCGTCGCAGACAACGGCGCCTGCGGTGCCCGCCTGTATCTGGTTGTGCTGAACGAGATTGTCACGGCTTTCACCGGTCACGTGGATAGCGGTTATCATCGCGGGTTCTTCCCGCCGCTCGATGACCGTGTTGTTCGAGACGCGGCACAATCTCGTCAGACCTCTGTAGCACGCGTTAGCCCTGCACGCAGCAAAGCACGGTTGGGCCTGCGCGCAAAACTCATTAGTCATGTTGTAATCATGGTCAGGTCATCTGGCGGCGGATTGTTGCGAAGGTAATCCCTGGCCTCTCGGATAATCTGTTCCGCTGTCTCGTCACGCGGCTGGCACTTTTCAGCCCAGGGCCTTCCTGGATGAAGGACATCCCATCGAGGCCGTAGGCCACCGTGACGCCACTTACCGGGGTCATGATTGCCAAAGCCATCGATCAGTTTGTTCCACAGGGGATCGAACTTGGCGATTAGCAAGGACTCACCCAGCGGTATCCAAATATCGTCCACGATCAAATAACGGCAGTGAAAATCGGCGATATCGAGGTTGCTCGCCTCTTCGATACTCCCCTTGTGCTGCATGATGCGTTTGAAGAGGACCTTGCCGGTTGTTGCTTCAAGATTGCCGCCCTTTCTCGCGCCTTTTGGCACCGCCTTGCCCACGTAAATGGGGGCGATGAAACCTTGATCCTTGTTTATTCTGGCTATCGCCTCGTATGCTGAAAAATCTCCTCGATAGTAAATCGCGTAGATGCCCGCGCCCTCGAAACTAGTGAGATCAGCCATTGGAATGACAGGCTGGCGCAGCATCGCTTGACCGACGCTCTCGCCAAGATGACGTTTATCCAGAGGATTAAACGGTATGAACTTACCGCCGCTCACGCCAACCTCCTTGCGCGCAGATTGGCGGTTTTGCGGATCTCGGTTTCCGCAAGCTGTGCCCCAACAGATGCCGCCACCTGACGGGCCAATGCCACTGGCACGGCATTCCCCAACTGCCGCATTGTTTCCGTCCATGAACCATGGAACGCGTAACCATCGGGGAAGGTTTGCAGACGCGCGGATTCTCTTACGCTAAAGTAACGGACATTCCCGTTTTCAAGCACCATCATATTCTCGCCGCCTGGCACGCCGTGGTCACCCGCCTTAAGCGTTTTTGCGGGCAGGTCGAGCGGGCTACCCGTATGTCCTGGATAGATTTTCGCTCCACCTTGAAACGCATGATTCAGAAATTGGCAAGTGTCCCTCCGTCGCGGGTCTGGCAGGTCCGTCAATGCATCGCGCACGGTCCGCCACGGCTTTTCGGCAAAAAGGGCCAAACTTGAGGCCAATCTGCGAATCCGCGCCTCGAACCTTAAAGGCGCCGCTGGACGGCAACCTGAAGCAATGCCGTGACGCTCCCAATACTCACCGCTCACCCACTGAGAATGAAGCAAGGCATCGAAGCTGTGGGTGGGCCGTGGGAAGGACCATTCGATACCCAAATCGGAACGGAAGCCCACAATGAAGACCCGCTCTCGCTTCTGCGGCACGCCGTAATCTGCCGCGTTTACCAGCGCGGGAACAACATTATAGGTGAGTCCCGAAGCATGAAGTGCACCGGAGGTCTTTTCAGCTTGTAAACGCTTCAGGTGATCGAGCCAGCTTTCACGATGTCGACGCGTGACCTCAGGAAATTCCAGTTGCAGCAGGATATACTGGTAGTAGTTGGCGAAACTCGAACGAGTCAGACCCTTCACATTTTCTATAATGAAGGATCTTGGCCGAAGGGTTCTAACAACTTCGACGGTTGCGGGAAACATATCGCGCTTGTCGCCATACGCCCCATGTTTTCCGCCCATCGAAAAAGGTTGGCATGGGGGCCCACCCGCGAGAAGATCAATGCCCTCGGGGATCGACGACCAGTCAAACGCGCGCACGTC
>SLSB01000552.1 GCA_007130675.1 Candidatus Hydrogenedentota bacterium
TCAATGCCCAGCACCGCGCCGAGCAGCGAGCCTGCCGTTGCGGCGGTACAGTCATTATCGAGGCCCATGGCAACCGTGAGGCCGATAGTGCGCGTGAAATCCCCTGCCCCGAGAGCAAGGCCAAATACCGTCAGGCAGGCATTGTTGTTCGTGTGCACCGCGTCCATGCCTTTGAACCGTTTGTCAACCAATGCGCGCGCCTCGCGCCAGCCCGAAAGCTTCTTGGTTTTGCGCAACGCCCACCGGATGTCTTTGGCAAGACGGCATGTGGCCGGGATTTCGGTCAGCCCAACCCGGAGCGCCTCGAGTGGATCATCGAGTGCAAACGCCGCCGATATCGCGGCCGCGAAATACATCGCGCCGTAGATCCCATTGCGGCGGTGCGACAGATAGGCGTCGCGATATGCCATTTCGGCGGCTTTCTCGGGCCAGCCGGGCGCCGCATAAGCCCATGGGTCGCAACGGATGTCGGCGCCGATCCATTCCTGGTACGGGTTGTCTCTATCGCCCGCGAGGTGAGCCGGCACGCCGCGTTTCAAATTCTCCAGCGCGACGTGTTCCGCCGTGCATGCGACTGGGAGATACTTCACCCACGCCTCGCCCACCTGCTCAATCGTAAACGCTGGCCCGTACGCTTCGAGAATCAGCAGGCCCAACAAGGTATAACCCAAGTCGTCATCCGCAGGGATGGCGCGCATGTGGCCCTTGAGAAAATCCCGTACCCGCGAGACATTGTACGAGGGCTCGTCGGGATCCGGGTGGCCGGGCCAGTAATCCTCGGGCGGAAACGGCACGCCGCACCGTTCGGCCAGGCGTTCCATGGCTGTGATGGACCAGTTCTCGACGGGAGCGCCGAGAGTGCAGCCCGCCGCACGGCCCAGCCACGCCCCCCTGAGCCGCCGCCGATACTCGCCATCCGTTAGGTCTTTACCCATGATGCGAGGACCGTCCGGACGCAGTTTTCGAATGGCCTCGAGCGCGTCGGGTTCCGCGGCCTTTAGCGCGCGGCCGACTGGCAACCGTGCAAGCTTTTGACGCGTGCGCTTGAGTTCGCGCCGCAGATGGATAAGAACCGGCGCGGTCATCGCGCCCTGTTCGTGGCGCAAATCGGCCATCGCATGCACCTCGCGTGCCAACGCTTCAATCTCTGGAAAATGAGGCATGAGACGTCTCCTTCCATATACCCCTTCCGATATCGCGCGTAAGTATGCACCAGAAAAGGGTCCGCAGCCAATTCGCAGACGCGAACCGAACCGGCGGCGGGCTTACGGCTTGACGGCGCGTGCCGCGGCGATCACAATGGAACGGGCGAATAGGGAACTCTCTTCTTCCAAAACGGATTCACATGAAGGGTAACGCTAGGCGGGCAGATAACAACGGCTGCCTTGTATGGGGAGGTGCGTGGTTATGAATCGTGTATTTCTTTCGGCAGTCTCTCTTGCCATGCTTGCGGGGTGTGCCACGATGATAAGGGAATCCAGAGGGCCGCTCGAGTGCTGGGCCGTGGACCCCTTGCACAAGGTGTTTCAAGACGCAACGCCGGAAGGCGGCCGCGCCGCGCATGCCGACGTGGCCCGGGGGGAACACGCATCATTTCAGGTCGTGGTGCGCGCGGAGGATGGCATCCGCGGGCTGACGGCAATGGCATCGCCACTGGAGCTGCGGCAAGGCGATGCAACGCTGGAACCGGAATCCGTCCGTTTCGTGGGATATGTGCATGTGGACCGACCCACGCAAACCCCATCGAGCGACCAGTTGCGGGAACCACCAGCGGATTATCCGGACCCGTTGCTCGAGGACAAGACGATCGACGTGCCCGCCGGCCATGCGCAGCCGGTATGGGTGACGGTGCACGTGCCGGTGGATGCGCCGCCCGGTACGTACCGCGGCACACTGACCCTCGAGGGAGAGACCGGCGGCGCGGCGGAGACCGTGTCGGCCCCGCTGACCCTGCATGTGTATGACGTAGCCGTGGAATCGACGCGCCTGTGGGTTACCCAATGGTTCAGCATGCAGTGGCGGCACATGGAGATCGATCCCGAACCGGAATCTGACGAATATTACGCGCTGTTGCGCCGGTACGCGCGCAACATGGCCGACCATCGCCACAATGTCGCGCTGATTTCGCCTATCTATCTCGCAACTTTCAAGGCCAGCGACAACGGTTTGCTCGATATTGATTTCTCGAAGTTTGACCGCTGGGTCGAGATATTCCAGGAAGAAGGCGTGATCGGCCGCATCGAGGGGGGCCACATCGGCGGCCGCGTGGGCGGCTGGGAATCTGAGTTTGTCGTGCACACCCGCCGCGTCGAAGAGGGGCAGGTAGTCAGCGAGCGCGTCGCCCCCGATTCACCCGAAGCCGACGCCTTTTACGCCCAGTTCTTCCCGGCGCTGGTCCTGCACCTCGACACCCGGGGCTGGCTCGATATCTACATGCAGCATCTGGCCGACGAACCCATCGAGAGCAATGTCGACTCGTACCGCGCGATGGCCGCGCTCGCCAGAAAATACGCCCCCGAACTGCTCATCATCGAGGCATGTCACACCAAGGCGCTCACCGGCTCGATTGACGTGTGGGTGCCTCAGCTCAACTATCTCGAGCGTGACTACCCCCACTACCGCGAGCGACAGGCCGCCGGAGACGAGGTCTGGTTCTACACCTGCGTGTTCCCGCAGGGCGAATATGCCAACCGCTTTCTCGAACAGCCGCTCATCAAGACCCGCCTCCTTCATTGGATAAACTTCCGCTACTGCGCCACCGGATACCTGCACTGGGGTTACAACCAATGGACGGAAGACTGCCCGTTTACGCACACCACGCGGCCGCATCCCGGGCCGCCGTACCTGCCCGCGGGCGACCCGTGGATTGTGTATCCGGGAAAAGAGGGCCCACTCGATTCGATCCGGTTCGAGGCCATGCGCGACGGCATTGTCGACCATGAACTGCTTTCCATGCTCGCGGAAGAGGATCTCGACGCCGCCGAAACGCTCTCAAGACGCCACATCATCGATTTCGCCAGATACGACACCAGCGTCGAAACCTTCCGCGCATCCCGGCGCGAGCTTCTCGAGCGCCTCGAGCAGTTGCACAGGCGCTAAGCGGGTAGCGAAACTGAACGGACAGTTCGGTCCTATTGGTCGGACTAGTCTGACCGGTCATAGCCATTCTTTTCGGGGCTTCAAGCGGGATCGTGTCCTCCGCGCGCGCTACCGGCTTTTCGCGTTGTGCCCGATCCGTGCTATGCTGGGCGTTGCGTGAGAGAAGATTTCTTGAAACAAGCAATGGGAGTGCGAGCACTATGGCGAAGACGGCACAAGGCAAGACGCTGGGCAGGCGCGGGTTCATGAAGGCGGCGGGCGCAGGCACGCTGATTCTGGGCGCGCGCTCGGCCCTGGGCGCGGCGGCCAACGAGACCCTCGAGTTGGGCATCACCGGCTGCGGCGGACGCGGTCCCTGGATTGGCAACCTCTTCGAGCAACACACCGCCACCAAGGTAGTCGCACTTCACGATCCGTTCCAGGACCGGGTCGATCAGGCCGGCGAGCGGCTCGGTGTGCCCGAGAACCGGCGGTTTACCGGGCTGGACGGGTACCAAGGCCTCATCGACAGCGGTGTGGATGCCATCGCCATCATCAGCCCGCCGTATTTCCATCCCGAACAGACCGTCGCCGCGCTCGATGCGGGAAAACACGTGTTCATCGCCAAACCCATCGCGGTAGACGTCCCCGGTTGCACCACCATCACCGACGCCGCCCGCAAACACGCGGATACGTTGTGCACGTGGGTCGATTTTCAAACGCGCAAAGACCCGTTCTACATCGAAGCCATCCGGCGCATGCACGCCGGGCAGATCGGCCAGCCTGTGTTCGGCCAGTCCTATTACCACGCGCGCCGGCTCCGCATCCGCATGGAACCCGGCACCGAAGA
>SLSB01000132.1 GCA_007130675.1 Candidatus Hydrogenedentota bacterium
TACCGCCGCGCGAACGAGCTGCCCTCGGCCCTGGCCGCTTACGAGAGCGTGATTGCGCTTCAACCCGAGTCGCAACAGGCGCAGCGGGCGGCGCGTATGATGGCGCGTATCGAACGGCAACTGGCCACGCCGGGCAAATTGCGCGGGTAACCGCAAGACGCAATACAGGGGGACGCATTGTGCAGGAACGGCGTAAAGCACTTCGCCGCGAGAGCGACAAGGCTCTTATCGACCGGGTGCGCGAGCTCGAGACGCGCTTCGCGGAGTTTGCCGAGAAGAAAGAATGCAAACGCAAGCGCAGGCATGTCATCCGCCACACCTGCAAGGTCAAGATTCAGATGCTTATCGGCCATGCGGCGGGCTACTCGAACGACTGGGATTTCGATGCCGTGGCCATTCCAGGGCGTCTGCTCGACCTGAACACCGACGGCGCGCAGCTATTCACCAAACAACGGTTCGAAACGGGGCAGCATCTCCGCCTCACCATCGAATTGCGTGACGGCGCGCGCATTCATGCTCCCGCGGACATCCGCTGGGTGCGCGATTTGCCCGAGAAAGGCGGGTTCTGCTCGGGCGTGGCGTTCAAGGGGCTCGCCAACGCGGATCGCAAAGCGGTCACCGCCTTCCTCCGTGAGCTCGACGCGTCCGCCGGGTTCTGAAACACGCGCAAGACCGCGGCAGGAGCCAGGGACCTGAAACTCACACGGTTTTCAGCGGTCGCAGGCCTTTTGGAGGTCGGGTGAAGGTCATTTACTGCCGCGCCCTTATGTCCTTGAGGCCGTTTGGGTCCTTTGTGGGCCACCGAGGGTTCAGGCGTTGTACAGGCCGCTCCTGAGCGATTCTGCGAACCGCTGTGCTTGGTCGTAGTGTGAGCCGCTGGCGATGATGGCGAGCTCGTGCGAGGGCTGCGTCACGTCCGCGGGCTCGAAGGTGAGCCCTGAAGCCGAGTAATCGAGGTACAGGTTGCCGGATGCTCCGGGAACAAAGCCCTTGATCCGGTAGATGACGGGCTTCATCTCGGCCAGTGCCGCACTCATTTTCGCTGCGTCGAGGGGTGCAGTCACTTTGGCCGTAAGCTGCGCATAATCGGGGTCGGCGCACGGCGCGTACTCGCCATCCAGCTCGCGGTACTGCGGCACTGCCAGGATATCGAGCTCCACGTCGCAGTAGGTAGCCCGCACAAGCCGCACCCCGGGATTGAGATGCAGGATCTTCTCTTCGACGGACTCGAGCGTTTTCTCGTCAAAAGCGTCGGTCTTGTTGAGGATGACCGTGTCGGCGGCCTCGATTTGCGCGGCTATGTTAGGCAAGCTTTCGAGCAACGCGCGGAAGGTGCCTGGGTCCACGATGCTGATGATCGTGCTGAGCGCGTACATTTCGTCGAGCTGCGTCTCACGCAACATGCGTTCGATGACTTTGGGGTTCGCGATCCCACTCGCCTCGATGATCACCCCCTCGACCGGCATGTCTGCACCAAACCGCTCGGGGATGCCCCTCAGGGTGTTGATGAACTCCGTCACGAGGCAGGTGCAGAAGATACTCCCGCCAGGAAGCGAGACCACGCCATCCGTGGCGTTCTCGAGCAATGGCCCGTCCACATCAAGGGGCGAGCACTCGTTGACCAGGAACACGAGCCGCCGGCCGCGGTGCTGGGCAGCCACGCGCCGCATGAACGTGGTCTTTCCGCTGCCAAGAAACCCTGTAACGAGACTGAGCGTAATCATGACATACCTCCTTGCTGTTTGTGTCTTGCCCTCTCTTTGATTGCGGCCACGAGTGTTTCGCGGTCGGGAATCCGCGACGAGAAACGCAACTCGCCGTCGATGCAGATCGAGGGGATGTTCTCGACATGCAGGCGGGACATGTAGCCGATGCCGTCGCGGGTCTTGACCTTGTGTTCGCGCACGGTGACATAGCAATCCGCCAGCTCGGCCGCGGCGCGCGCGGCGTCGACCATATACAGACACGGTGCGCACGCGGCCGAATCGAGGGTGATCACATCCACGAACACCACGTCCCGGTTGCTGTAATCGGGCAGTTGGATGTCGTCAAACGATTCCATCTGGGTAGCCTTGAGCGAGGTGCGCGAAACCTGCCGCTGGTAGTCGTCATGCACCATCTGCGACACGGCGATAAGATTCTGTTCGGGTGTGGCGTAAGGCAGGTCGCATCCCGGCGCAAGAATGAACCCCTGCACGCCCCCCAGATCGACACACCGGATGGCGTCGAGCATGCAGTCCGCTTCCGAGCCCAGCAACAAGACGACCGTCAGCTTGAGATTGCCCCCGAAGGATTTGCTGTATTTGCCGGCCAGTGTCTTGAGCAAATCGAGCGGAATGTTTTCGTCGACTTGCAGATTGTCGCACTTGGTTCGGCACATCAGCTCGAGATTGCGTGTGGCGTCGCCGCATACGAACAGCGACGACAATGCCCCCGCCGCGGCTACGTGGGCAAACACCTTATTGAGCGGCTGGGCAGTGAAGGCTTCGAAATGCTCCTGCGAGATCTGGCTGGTCATCGGATCCACGACGGCGATCACATCGGCGCCGTTCTGGAGATAGAAGTCCGCCGCTCTGCATCCCACGTTAGCACAGAAGTCCAGCAACCGGTGTACATCGTCCGGCGCTATCATCATATCGAGGAAGAGTTCGCTGCCCCGAAGGTGCGAAGCCAGCGTGAACGGTCCGGTAATGAGGCCGTAGAGGGCCACATCGCGGCCAATCGTCTCTTGGCAACGCACCATCGCCTCGCGCGCGACGGGATAGCGCCCCTTCTCGAGTTCGAAGGCGGGCAACTCGTCGAGTGTGCGGGAAGCGAGCGGGTGTGATGTAACCGACGGCGGCACCTCGTCTGCCCACTGAAGGTTGCAGCCGAGCACCTCGGCTTCCATTTGCAGATCGAATACCACCGGCAGTCCGTCAGGTTTGTACAGGTCGCTGGCCTTCGTCAGTCCCTGCACAATGTAATCCGCGGATTGAAGGTATTCCGTAGCGGTCTTGCCGATAAGTTTGCCGCCGTGCACGCCTACAAACGGCAGCCAAGCGGGCCGGGGCGTCTGCTCATTTCTCAACGCTGCCAGAAGGATCTCTTTGCCGGTTGGCTCTTTTTGCATCAGGTGCTCCCGCTTTTGCGCCCGGAGTGTTCCACATGGTACGGAAGCTGACTTTGCGCTTCCCCAAGACATATAACACCCCAAGGTTCCGAAGTTATACCACACTCGCAGCGAAAATGAGCGCGCGCGCAGTATCGCAGTCCCACAGCCCTGCGGCTAGATCCGGGTGGCTATGAAGGCATCCCAGAGATCGCGGCGGATGAAGGCAATCAGATTGATGCCGGGGCGAAGGCCATGATACTCGGAGTGGTAGTCTTCCTCGAACCGCGCGTGGATTTCGGGGGCGAGCTGGGCGGTGGTAATCACGATTGGCGCATCGACGTCCTCGGGTAGTTCCTCCCAATAACCGACGCGGGTGAAATTGCGCAGATACCAGGGCAGCGGCCAGTAATTCAGCCCCGGCGTGATGACCCGGATGAGCATGTCATGGCCTTGGGGGTGGAATTCGGCAATGGCTTCGGCGCGCTCGCCCAGGCGCTCCGGGCCGCGCACCGAGTGCGCGTACACATACGGATTGCGCGGGTCTTGGTAGTAGTCGAAGTTGGCCAGATACGACTGCCAGCCCAATTGCACGGTCAGGGCGGCCAGGATAAGCCCCACGCCCGCCTTGGGCATGTAACGCACCCACTCCGGTCCTTTGGGCAGGCACGGCGTGATGCGCAGCAGCACCATCGCTCCCGCCCCGGCAAGCAGGATCATGCCATGCAGCGTGCTCATGATCGACCACGGCGTCTTGTACCAGATGGACGAGTACACGATCAGGGTCGTCACGGTATACACCGCCACAAACCGCAGGA